>DAOSDI010000001.1:0-102948 GCA_035362275.1 Candidatus Pacearchaeota archaeon
CTCGGTATCGTTCTCCCAGCGGTGTTCAGGTTGGCAATTGGTGGCCTTGGGAAAAAGTAAGTGATATTAATTTCAATGCACTTAGATCGCAAGTCAATTCTCCTTATAAAGCTTATAATTTAAACAATTCGACCGCACTCGGTAAATGCGTTCCGGAAGGCCAGACAAAAACTTTCACTTTTGATGTGAAAGCGCCGGCAGTCGCCGGAACCTACAATTTCCAGTGGCAGATGGTGCAAGAGGGCGTGGAGTGGTTTGGCGACAAAACTCCGAATGTGGCGGTGGCAGTTGTTTCTTCGGCGAGTTGCATCCCCAAAACCTGCGCCAGTTTGGGCAATTACCAGTGCGGATCGTGGAGCGACGGGTGCGGCAAAACGCTAAATTGCGGCACTTGTACCAGCGGCAAAACTTGCAATGCCGCCGGCCAATGCGTGAGCCAGACAACCGGCGGGCCGGTGATTTCCGATTCCGATCCGCAGACCCTGACCGAAACGCCGCAGAAAATGACCCGCGCCGAGGTACTGCAAAAGATTGCCGAAGTCAAACAATTGTTAATTCAGCTCATCATTCAGCTCATCGCCGAACTGCAAAAACAGCTGGCAGGAATGCAAAAATAATCAATGATTTACCGGGAATGAAAAATCCGCTTTTTGGCGGATTTTTTATAGAACGGTTGCAAGTTATTTTTTGAATTCCGAGGAGATGATGATGGCGTTGGCGATTTCTTTCATTGGCAGGCGTTTGTCCATCGCTTTTTTGTGCAGAAGCTTGTAGGCGTCGTCCTCGCCGACGGCGAATTCTTTCATCAAAATTCCCTTGGCTTTTTCAATGATTTTTCTGGTTTCCAGCGCTTCTTTTAACGCCTCCTTTTCCGAAAAGAGGGACGCGTTTTCAATCGCGCCGCCGACGGCCTTGGCAACCGATTCAAACAGCGCGATTTCGGTTTTGGAGTATGCCCGCGGTTTTGAGTGCTGGACATTGATCACTCCCAGCACTTTGTCTCGATAAACAATCGGTACGGAAAGAAATCCCTCAAACTTGTCTTCGGGGAGGCTGTTGACGGTTTTAAATCTTTCGTCGTTATAAGCTTCTTTGGCGATGGCCGCGGTCCGTTTGTTGCGCGCCACCCAGCCGGTGATCCCTTCGCCGGTTTTCAATTTTATGTTGCCGATCTCCAGCGGCTTGGGATTCAGCGACGCGCGCAGAACCAGATTATTGCCGTCCAACAAATACAAAAAACAAGAATCCGCTTTGGTGACGCCGCTCACGATCTTCACAATCCTTGCCAAAACTTCCTTCAAATCCAAATTGTAGCTGATGGTTTCAATGATTTCGCGCAAAAGCTCCAATTCTTGTTTTTTGTTGATGATCGGCTTTATTTTTTGCGTTTTCTTTTCCATGATTACGTTTTTAGGGACGGATAATTTTCGGTGGAATTTGGGTTAAGTCAATGATGGTTGAGGGGGTTGATTTGTCCAGGTTGCCGGCACTGATTGCCAGATCGGGAAGCGTGTTTTGGATAAATTGCGCCAGAACCTCATTGATTTTTTCCGATGCCGGACTACCGGAAATATTGGCCGAAGTGCCGCAGAGGGGCATATTTACGGCCTCCAAAAGGGAATTAACGAATGAATGGAAGGGGATGCGAAGGGCGATGGTATCTTTTTCAACGCCGAACAATTTCATTTCTTTTTTGCGCTTCAGGCGGACGGTGAATTTGCCCGGCCACTTTTCTTCCAAAAATTTTTCCTGTGCCGGGGAAATTCTCGCCAATTTTTTAGCCATGGCCATATTTTTCACAAATATCGGCAAAGGCTTGTTTTTCGGCCTCAATTTGACGGCAAAAATTCTTTCAATCGCCTTTTCGTTTGCGGCGTTGGCCAGCAAACCGTAGACCGTGTCGGTGGGCGCAATCACTGTGCCGCCGCGACAGATCACCCTTGCCGCCGCCTCCACCGCCGCCTGAAAATTATCTTTCGTCAAAGACATTATTTCCATATATCAATTTTTATCCGTTTGTCCTTCAATAACAATGTACTGTTTTATCCTGGCCATTTCTCGTTCCACCACCGGGCCGTCATAATCTCCGGCATGGGCGGTGGCGCCGTCGTAGATCGGTTTCTTTTGGTCCAGATGCAAACTAAAAGTCAATCCGCCCTCTTCCGTTTTTATAAACAAATGCAAGCGGGGATAGCCGGTTTTTGGACGCGCGAAACCCAATTCTTTGGTTTTTTCGTCTTGTCCCTGAAAATGGTATCCCAAATCGCGCATTAGGTTATAAATAGTATTCTTGATTTTTCCATTGATATGCTCCTTCATATATATTCGTTATTAAATATTGGAGAAGCGAATAGTATTCGCAGACATATTCGTTGATATGTTCATCACCTAAAATCAACAAATCAATCTCTCAATTTATGAATGCCAAAATTTTTCAAATCTTAAATCTTTTGTCTCTAATCGGGATTTTACTCCATCTTTCTTTTTTTGCCAAATGGTTTAAAATGAGATTGTGATTCAATCTCAACTATGCGCAATTTGCACCGACTTTTTATTGCCGTTAACTTGCCGGAAAATTTACGCCGTTATTTGGCGGAATTTTCCCAAAAATGGCCGGAATTGCCGGCAAAATGGGCCAAGCCGGAAAATCTGCACATCACTTTGAATTTTTTGGGCAATGCCAACGATGAAGAATTGAGCGAAATTTGCCGGTGCGCAATTGAGGTCGCGCGCCGCCATGATCCGCTTTTCTTGGGGTTGAATCGCATTGTCTACGGACCGCAAGGCCAATTTTCCCGCTGTCAAAAAAATGAAGATCTTTCACGATATCCGCGCATGGTTTGGGCGATGGGGGAGAAATCTCAGGAGATCGGCAATCTGCAAAAAGATTTGGAGAGTTCTTTGTTTGAATTTTCCGGGGCCCGCTATCAAAAAAACGATCCCGATTACGCTTTTCGCCCCCACGTAACTTTGGCGCGGCTGATCCAAACCGATTTGCGGCATATTGACCCCGAAGAAATTCCGGCAGTTGACGAAAAGATTGCCAAGACGTTTACGGCCGAATCGATTGAGGTAATGGAAAGCGAATTGCGCCGCGGCGGCCCGATTTACACTGTATTGGAAAGCGCAAAACTTGGCCAGGATCAATAAACTGAAAATTAAAAATTATGCGAGCTTTTTTCATTGGTATCGGCGGAATCGGGGTTTCGGCGCTGGTGCGATATTATCTGTCGCAGGGATGGGAGGTTTTTGGTTCCGATTTGGCGGAATCCGAAATCGCAAAAGATTTGAAAGAAATCGGCGCGCGTATCTTTATCAAAAAAACCGCCAATTTGAAAAAAATTGCGCCGGATTTGGTAATCTACAGTCTGGCGGCAAAAAACGATCCCGAATTGAAGCAGGCGCAAGATATGGGAGTCAAGGCAATGAGCTATCCGCAAGCGCTGGGAGAGCTGACCAAAAAACACCGGACGGTTGCCGTTGCCGGCGCGCATGGGAAAAGCACGGTGACGGCAATGATCGGCATGATGTTGGCGGCGGCAAAATTTGACCCCACGGTGGTGGTGGGCACGAAAGTTAAAAGCTTTAAAAATACCAATTTCAGATCCGGAAAATCCGATTTGCTGGTGATTGAAGCCTGTGAATATGAACGGGCGTTCTGGAATTATTTTCCCGATATTGCCGTGGTGACCAATATTGAAATGGATCACATTGAATGCTACAAAAACGAAGCGAATTTGCGGGCGGCGTTTGAAAAATTCGCCGGCAACCTGAAGCCCGGCGGGAAATTGCTGGTTTGCGCCGACGATGCCGGCGCCAAAAATTTGGGCGAATCAATGAAAAAAAAGGGGATTGAAGTTTTAAATTATTCGCGAGCGATGCCCGAAGCGAAAATTTTTTCGGAAACTTTGCGTGTTCCGGGCGAACATAATATTGTCAACGGGCTGGCGGCAATGGTTGTCGGGCGGATATTGGGAGCGGACGATAAAATCATTTTCAGATCGCTGGCGGAATATCGCGGTTCGTGGCGGCGTTTTGACCGCCGCCGGGGAGAAATTTCCGGTAAAAAAATTACCGCGGTGTTTGACTATGGCCACCATCCCACGCAAATAAAACTCACGATGGCCGCCGCGCGTCAATTGTGGCCGAAAAAAAAGATTGTTTGCGTTTTTCAGCCGCACCAAGCGTGGCGCACGAGTTTGCTTTTTGGCGATTTTGCGCGGGCTTTCCGCGAATCGCCGCTGGATAAAACATTCATCACCGATATCTATCAAGTTGCCGGACGGGAAAACGAAAAAATTTCCGAAAACGTCAGCAGTGAAAAATTGGCCGCGGCCGTTGCTTCAAAAAAAACGGAATATCTTGCCAAAAAACAAATTGCGGCAAAACTGAAAAAAGAAATTAACAAAGGGGACATTTTGCTGGTGTTGGGGGCCGGCGATATTTACGATCATATGCAGAAAATTCTGCGCAATCAATCAAGCGATTGCGTGTGAAAAAAATTTGCCTCGGCGGAAATTTTCGTTATAATTAAAACATAAGCGAGATATCTTTTATGAGCCAATTGATTGATTTTATTTTGCTGGTCGGATTCTTCGCGATTTTGGTCTGGGCAATAATTGAGTATCTTCCGGTTATCCAACGGCTTATCAACGCGATAATATAAAATAGTTGCTTTTAATTTTTTAAAACACAACGAAATGTAACAAAATATAAATTTATGATTCAACAAAATAATTTATTTAAAGAGATGGTCCCCAAGGTTGGTCGCGATAAGCGCGGAATGTATTTTGATTATCCTACGGCAATAACCTTTGGCGAGCTGACGGTCGAGGGATCGGTTGGGCATGAGCATTATGCCAGGTTGTTTGGCAAGGCAAGGGAATTATTTGGCATAGAATGTATTCCTGGTTTTATTGATGATGTTGGCAAGAAATATTTTCTTTTTACTTGCCGTGCGGAATATTCTTTTTCTGATAATATTTTTTTTGGTGATAATATTATCGTGAGAGTTTGGGTATCAAAGGCAGGCGAATCTTCATTTACGCTGGACGGAGAATTTATTAATGGACAGGGCAAAATTTGCGCAACCGCTCGCCATATTATTGTTTATGTTGATGTAGCAACTCGGCAAAAAGGGATGCCAGAGTGGTTTAAGAAAAATATGGAAAATGCAATTGGAAAAAATTGATTGGCTATATTTTTTAACCATAATTACCGATAGTTCCGTTTTGATGAATCTTAATTCAAAATGTAATTTCAATGCTTGAATCAGCTTTTAATTTTTATTCGCTACCGCCCTTAATAAGTTCAATATTGTTTTTTGCCTTGGGGGTGTATGTTGTTTTTAATAATCCAAAGTTAGTTTTAAATATATTTTTTGCCTTAATTTGTTTAGCAACTTTTTGGTGGCAGTTTTCGTGGTTTTTTTTGTTTAATACAACTAGCCTGGAATGGGCCGGTTTTTTAGTCAAAATGGGATATGTCGGAATTATATTTATTCCGGTTTTTTTCTTTCATTTTTTTATTATATTTTTAGAATCAAGTAGTAAAATTGACAGATTCTTACTTGTTGCTTCATACATCACAACGTTTTTTTTGGGAATAGCTTTGTTTTTTACAAATTATTTTATAGACGGTTTTTATGAATTTTATTGGGGTTTTTATCCGAAGGCAGGCATTCTGCATCCAATATATTTAATATTGCTTGCGGCTTTAGCACTTAGAGCAGTTTATCTTTTTTTGTACGGATTTAAAAAAAATATCATTAGCACCAATCGTTATTTTCAAAAAAAATATTTATTAGTGGGTCTCATTTTTTATTTTTTTGCTGCTTCAGATTTTTTAGTCAATTACGGGATTGAGTTTTATCCATTCGGATTCATCTTTATTGTTTTTTTTCTTGCAATAACTGCTTATACTATTACAAAATACCATTTGTTCAGAATGGAAGTTTTGTTGACGGAATTTTTAATAGGTACTATGGGTTTGATTCTTTTTGTATTGCCATTTTTAATGCCGTCAATCGTTTTGAAAATATTAACTTTTTTGGTTTTTGCCCTCTTTTGTTTTTTTGGATATTACTTGATCAGGGCGGTGCATCGGGAAAGCCGGCGGCGGGAAGATGCCGAAACGATCGCATCGCGGGAGAGGATTTTGCGCCGCGAGGCGGAGGTTTTGGCGGCGGATTTGCGGCGGTTGGATCGGGCAAAAACCCAATTTTTGCTTTCCACCCAGCATCATTTGCGCAGTCCGCTGTCGGTGATCAACGGATATTTGAGTATGATCAATGAGGAGAGTTATGGCAAAATCACCAAAAAATCAAAGGAGAAGGTTGGCGCCTGTCTTGAAGCCAATAAAAAATTGATTCGTTTGGTGGACGAGCTTTTGGATGTGGCGCATTTCCAAATGAACAATAGCGCGGCGGAAAAAGAGCCGGTGGACGCGGTGGCGCTGGCGGCGCAGATTGTTGCGGATTTGGCACCGGCGGCGGAGGCGAAAAATTTATATCTTAAATTTAAAAAAACGGAAGTGCCGATTCCCGAAATTATGCTGAATCCGCGGGGGATCAAGGAGGCGCTTTATAATATTGTGGACAATGCAATCAAATACACGCAAACCGGCGGGGTGATTGTTTTGATTTCGGTTTTTGGGGAAAAATTGCGGATGGAAATCAAGGATACGGGAATTGGTTTGAGTGAAAAAGATCGGGAAGGGATTTTTGGCCGAGTCTTTGAGCGTTGCGAGGGGGCTAAAGGCGCCAATGTTGAGGGCAAAGGGATCGGCCTTTATTTGGCGGCGCAGATTATTGCCAATAACGGGGGCAAAATCAGCGTGGAATCGGAGGGATGGGGGAAAGGAAGCAAGTTCATTATTGATTTGCCGATGGAGGACCATGATTCCGGCGTCAAATCTTGATTTTCCGCCGCCGGACTTGTTTTTTGCCGGTTGCGTGCTAGTTTATCATTATGAAAAATTCATCTTCAAGATACAATCCAAAAGAAACGGAACAGAAAATATATAACGAGTGGGAAAAAAGGGGATATTTTAACCCTGATGAGTTCAAGCCGAAAACAAAAAAAGTTTTTTCGGTGGTTTTGCCGCCGCCCAACGTGACCGGCACGTTGCATATGGGGCACGCGCTTAACCTCACGATCCAGGATGCGCTGGTGCGCTATCACCGTATGAAAGGGGAGACGGTTGTCTGGGTGCCGGGCACCGATCATGCCAGCCTTGGCTTGCAAAGCACGCTGGAGAAAAAGTTACGCAAGGAAGGCGTGAGCCGTTTTGATTTGGGGCGCGATGAATTTATTAAAAAAGCATGGGAATGGAAAGAGCTTTATGGCAATATAATTTTGAATCAAATTCGCGCCATGGGCGCGTCTTGCGATTGGTCGCGGGCAAAGTTTACCATGGATGCCGATTATATTGCCGCGGTGGAAGCCGCTTTCATTCATTATCACAAGCAAGGATGGGTTTACCGCGGCCAGCGGGTGGTGAATTGGTGTTCGCGCTGCGGCACTTCAATTTCAGACTTGGAAACCGATTATGTCGACGAGGCGTCAAAGCTCTGGTATTTAAAATATCCGATCAAAGATAAGCTAAATGAGCATATTGTTGTCGCTACCACGCGGCCGGAAACGATGCTCGGCGACACCGCCGTAGCGGTGAATCCCAAAGACGAACGCTATCGGGCGCTGATCGGTAAAAAAGCAGTTCTGCCGATTGTCGGCCGCGTCGTTCCGATTATTGCCGATAAATCCATTGATGTTGATTTTGGCACCGGCGCGGTTAAAATTACGCCCGCTCATGACTTGAATGACTGGCAAATCGGGCAAAAGCACAAATTGCCGTTGCTTTCCGTGATTGACGAGCGGGGCAAAATGAACGAGAACGCGGACGAAGCATACCGGGGGATGAAAACGGGCGATGCCCGGCAAAAAATTGTTGAAGATCTGCAAGCAATGGATCTGGTGGAAAAAATTGAGGATTACCGGCATCAGGTGCCCAAATGTTCCCGATGCGGCGCGGCGATACAGCTGATTCCGTCAATGCAATGGTTTGTTAAAATGGACGATTTGGCGAAAAAGGCTCTGCAAGCCGGAAAATCGGGGGAAATAGAATTTCATCCCAAACGCTGGGAAAAAACTTATTGTGCGTGGCTCAAGGAACCGCGCGATTGGTGCGTGTCGCGCCAATTATGGTGGGGACAGCGTTTGCCGGTGTGGTTTTGCGAGACCGAACCCGATAAATATGTCATTGTTTCAAAAGAACCCAAAGAATGTCCGATTTGCGGGAAATGCCGGCCCAAAAGGAGTGAAGATGTGTTTGACACTTGGTTTTCTTCGGCACTGTGGCCGTTGGCGGTTTTCGGTTGGCCCAAAAACACCAAGGATCTGAAAAAATTCTACCCCACCTCGGTGTTAACCACGGGCCGTGATATTATCAATCTTTGGGTGGCGCGGATGGCGTTTTCGGGAATGGAGTTTATGGCCAAAGCGCCGTTTGCGCAAGTAATTATCAATGCCATGGTGCTTACCAAAGACGGCAAAAGAATGTCAAAATCGCTGGGAACGGGCGTGGATCCGATGGGATTGATTGAAAAATACGGCACCGATGCCACGCGGTTCGGGTTGGCATGGCAGGTGAGCGAATCGCAAGACTTGCATTTCAACGAAGACAATATGATCGCCGGGCAAAAGTTTTGCAACAAGATTTGGAACGCTTCAAGATTTGTTTTGGCGCAAGTCGGTGGGCAAAAGAATATATATTCGGCAATTGCCCGACCCAAGCCTGTTACTGCGGCGGACAAGAAAATTCTCGCCTCTTTGGCGAGAATTGCCAAATCAACGGAAAAAAACATCAACCAGTATGCTTTTGGCGCGGCAATCCGCGATCTCTATGAATTTTTCTGGCACGAATTTTGCGATATCTATATTGAAACCGCCAAAAATCAGATTCGCGAGCCCAAAAGCGGGCCAGAAGCCGAAAGCGCCAAAAAAATCTTGATTTTTGTTTTGGCAAACTCTCTCAAACTCTTGCACCCGTTTATGCCGTTTGTCACCGAAGAACTCTGGCAAGCTCTGCCCCTCAAAACCAAAACCGATCTGATTGTTGAAAGCTGGCCCAAAATCAACTAAAAATAAAAAATGAGAGTTGAAAACATTGCAACAAGTTTGGAGAATAATCCAGAATATCAAAAACGGCTTGAAAAATGGGAAGAAACGGAAGAATATTTTAGCGGGTCCGGAAACAAAGACGCTGAAGATTTTGATTTTGATGGATTTGATGGTCCTTTTTATGAAGAAGGGTCATGGATAGATAAAAAAATAAAAGAATTGGTGGTTGGATTGAATCTTATTGGCGTGGAAACAAATTTTTCTTGCGAAGGACATCTTGGAAACGTTGGCAGGGTTCTTTCAAGGGCACGTATTGATGATTATGGGGATGAATACCTTGAACAAGTAGAGAATCCGCCCCTTGAGGGAAATTGGAGTAATCCATATGTTGGTTTCATTCTTCTGCCCAAGAGAATATTTGCGCGCACCGAAAAAGGACAAAGAAAGTTGGATAGGAAAGAATACATGGCAGTTACCAAGTTGCAATCATTAATTGATGAATTTTATCAGGAGCGAGGTGATGATTTACCGGAAGTAAGGGTGCGGCTTAAGGAGCACGAGAGCAGATATTCCGATTATGAAATTGTTTGTAGTGATGCAGAAGAGACAAAGAGTATTTCAGGTTCTGATGATTATGATGAATTGAAGCGATTGGCAACTAAAAGATTAGAACTTGAACAACGGGATATAGAAGAATTTAGCGAATTTTTAAAGAAAAAATATCTGGAAACTGGATTTCATTTATGAAGATTAAGGATTTGGCGAAAGTTGACCGGCCGCGGGAGAAATTGGAAAAATATGGTCCGGAAAAACTGGCGACCGCCGAACTGCTGGCGGTGCTTTTGGGGTCGGGGATCAAAGGACTGAATGTGGTGGAATTGTCAAGAAAAATCGTGAAATTGATTGCCAAAAACGGCACGGAGAAGATAAAATTGGAAGATTTGCTCAAGGAAAAAGGTTTGGGGAAGGCGAAGGCGTTGCAGATAATTGCGGCGCTGGAATTTGGTAAGCGAATGTATCCGGACAAAAAACCGGAAATTTTGACGCCCGAAGATGTTTGGAAACTGTGCGGCGATTTTCGCGGTTCAAAAAAAGAGCATTTTGCCGCGTTTTATTTGGACACGCAAAACAAACTCATTGAACGGCAAATTATTTCCATCGGCACGCTCAATGCCAGCCTGGTGCATCCGCGCGAAGTCTTTGAGCCGGCCATCGCTTTGCATGCCGCAAGCGTGATTGTTTGCCACAATCATCCCAGCGGCAATGCCGATCCCTCAAGCGATGATTTGGCAATTACCAAAAGATTGGCCGAAGCCGGCAAAATTCTGGGCATCGGATTAACGGACCATATCATTTCAACTGCTAATGAATTTGTGAGCTTCAAAAATAAAGGATTGGTTTGACAAAAATAGACGATGTGCATTATTATGTACATATGCAGAAATATCAAAGCTCAAAATTAAAAAATCAAACTTCAAAATATGGATTCAAAAAACACGATCTCAATTTCCGAAGCAAGAAAAAGAATATTTAAGCTTGCCGATGAAATCCAAAAACCCGGCGTTTATTACACTTTCACCGAAAAAGGGCGCCCAAAGGCAGTTTTGTTGTCGGTTGAATATTTTGATTCAATAATGGAAACAATTGACGTGATGCAAGAATTCCCCAATCTGGAAAGAGACGTTAAAGAGGTTGAAAGGTCATATAGGAGCGGCGAATATAAAGAGTGGACGACGCTTGAAGAACTTCTCGCCAGGGAAGGCTTTGTTGTTGCCGATAAATCAATTAAAAAATATGGAATATCAGCTAAGAATCAAGCCAAGCGCAGAAAAAGAATTAAATAAATTGTCGCGAAAAGATTATTATCGCGTGCTGGCGGCATTGGGCGTGATTATCGGTAATCCGTTTCTTGGTAAAAAATTGGAAGGCGTCCGTAAAGGCGAATGGTCTTATCGGGTTTGGCCTTATCGCGTGATTTACAAAATATTTAAAAAAGAATTGTTAATTTTGGTTATTGATATTGGCCATCGCCGAGGGGTTTATTAGGCAATATATGATTTACGCGCGTAAAATTAATTGCGGGTTGGTTGCGGGCGACGGGAAATCGCCGGTGTTTTGGTTTGTCCGCGATTTGGAAAATCGCGCCGACCGCATCAAGCACTTGGAGTTTCATATTGAACGCGGAGATTATTTTTCGGTTTTGGCAACGATTATCAACATTGCCCTTAAGGAGCCGGATTTTGAAAAAGATAAAATATTTTCCAAACTCTACGAAGACCTCCAATACCTGCAAAAAAACTACGGCATCGTCAAAAAGAAGAAATGATTTACGATTATTTGTGCCGCTTTTTCCGGTGAATTGTAAATTTAAAAAAATTCAACAGGAATCAATCTTGTCGTATGAGTTTTATATATTAGACCTACTGCGTAAATATTTCCTACTGCAATTTCCATATTTCGGCTACGCCGAATTCGTCAATCGTCGGCATATTTAAGCCAATATGCCTCCTCATTCCTCATTCGGCTCGCGCGAAATCTGAAAATTTCGTCGCGGAAATATTTACGCAGTAGGTCTATTCAATGTGGAATATATTTCATAAATGCCTGGTATGAAAAGTTTGCTTAAGAAATATTTTGGATATGATGAATTTCGGCCACTGCAGGAAGATATTGTTAACCGCGTCTTATCCGGCGGCGATTGTTTTGTTTTAATGCCCACCGGAGGCGGAAAATCGCTTTGCTATCAGCTACCGGCGCTAAAGATGCCGGGAGTGGCGCTGGTGATATCGCCCCTAATCGCGTTGATGAAAGATCAGGTGGACGTTTTGCGGGCTTGCGGAGTGAGCGCCGAATTTATTAATTCAACTTTGCCGCAAAAACAAATTGAAAATATCTGCGGCCGGATTAAAAACAACGAAGTTAAAATTTTGTATGTGGCGCCGGAGCGATTCGCGCTGGCCGGATTCCGGGATTTTTTAAAAAATTTGCATATCAGCTTGATTGCGGTGGATGAGGCGCACTGCATTTCGGAGTGGGGGCATGATTTCCGGCCGGATTACCGGCATTTGAGCTTGTTGAAGGAGCTTTTTCCCAATGTGCCGCTTGTTGCCCTTACCGCAACTGCCACCAAGAGAGTGCGCCAGGATATTATTAATCAGTTGCGGTTAAAAAATGCCGGCGTTTTTGTTTCAAGCTTCAACCGCGCCAACTTGCATGTGCGCGTGATTGAAAAAAAGGAAGCGTTTTCCAAGTTGGTTGGATTATTGGAAGGTTATCGTAATGAACCAGTGATCATCTATTGCTTTTCGCGCCGGGAAACCGAAGAAATTGCGGCGAAACTGCAAAGGCGCAAATTCAAGGCGAGGGCTTATCACGCCGGATTAAATGCCAAAGAACGGAGCGAGACGCAGGAATCGTTTATCCGCGACGAGGTGAGTGTTATCGCGGCGACAATCGCGTTTGGCATGGGAATTGATAAGCCGGATGTCAGGCTGGTGGTGCATTACACTTATCCCAAGACTCTGGAAGGGTATTATCAGGAAATTGGGCGGGCGGGCCGCGACAATCTACCCAGCGAATGCGTTTTATTTTACACTTATGCGGATACGCGCAAACATGAATTTTTTATCAACAAAATCCAGGATGATTTTTTGCGCCGGAAAGCAATGGAACAATTAAAACGCGTGATGGAATATGCGGAACTGAACACTTGCCGAAAAAAGTATTTGCTTAATTACTTTGGCGAGGAATTAAAAGACGATGATTGCGGAAGTTGTGATATTTGCAAGCCGTTATTTGCCAAAGATATTTCCTTTGCCGCTCTTGGCAATAGATCGGGGAATCGGCAGGCTGATTTTGACGCGGGAATTATTGCCAAAAAAATACTTTCAGCGGTGGCAAGGCTTGGAAACCGCTTTGGCAAGAATTATGTTGTTGATGTCTTATCCGGGAGTAAAAACAGGAAAATTCCGGCAAACGGCCATGATAAGCTTTCGGTTTACGGTATTGTCAATGATTTTTCACGGATTGAAATGATGCAAATCATCAGCCATCTGATCAAAATCGGCTATTTGGCCAAACCTGAAGGCTTGTATCCGACTTTGGCGATAACCAAATCGGGGGCATCGTTTATGCGAGGCGGCGGAACGATGGAGATGCCGACTTTGAAAACGACGGAAGATGCAAGGCCTTCAAGATTACCCCAAAAAAACAATATCAGGATTGAGTACAATAAGGAATTATTTGAAAAATTAAGGGCGTTGCGCAAGCGGATAGCCGATGAAATTGAAGCGCCGCCGTTTGTAATATTCGGCAATGCGGCATTGCAGGAAATGGCGCGTTGTTATCCGAAAAATAACGAAGAATTCTTGCGAATTAACGGAGTCGGCACAGTAAAACTAAAACAATTTGGAAGCCAGTTTTTGGCCGTCATCAACGATTTCGTAAAAGAAAATGATACGTCAACGAAGAAACGCATTATTTGAACGGATGGCAAGCGGTAGTTTGCGGTTGAATAAGGGCCAGTCTTTGCGGGCGGGGCGTTGAAAAAAGGAGCAAAATGAGTTAGGATTTGATTATATGAAAAATACGGAAAATACGGAGAAACAATTGCCGAGAACGATGATTGGCCAAACGCCCGGGCTTGTCGGGAAGAGTGTGCGTTTGTGCGGCTGGGTGCAGACGGTGCGCGCCCACGGCAGGCTGATTTTTTTTGATTTGCGCGATGCCAGCGGAATGATTCAGTCGGTGGTCCTTCCGAAAGCGCCGTTTTTTGACTTGGCCAAGGAGTTGCGCTCCGAGTGGGTGGTGGAATTTTGCGGCGTTGTGAACGAACGGCCGGAAAAAATGAAAAACAACAAGATTCCCACCGGCGGCGTGGAGATTGTCATTTACGAGTTGAAAATTTTATCAAGGGCGCAAACATTGCCCATTGCCGTTGACGGCGACGGTTATGAGATCGGTGAAGACAACCGGCTCAAATACCGCTATTTGGATTTGCGCCGTCCGCGCTTGCGCCGTAATCTGGCGATGCGCCATAAAGTGGTCAATTATTTGCGGCAATTTTTGAGTGCGCGGGATTTTGTGGAAGTGGAGACGCCGATATTGACCAAATCCACCCCTGAAGGCGCGCGCGATTTTTTGGTGCCGGCGCGCTTGCAGAAAGGAAGTTTTTACGCTTTGCCGCAAAGCCCCCAACAGTACAAACAATTGCTGATGGTCGCCGGACTGGAGCGTTATTTTCAAGTGGCGCGTTGTTTGCGCGACGAAGATCCTCGGGCGGACCGTCAAGCCGAGCACACGCAATTGGACATTGAGATATCGTTTGCCGACGAGGCGGAAATTTTGGCTTTGGCCGAAGAGATGTTCGCAAAAATGGTAAAAGAATTATTTCCGCAAAAGAAAATCACCAAGATTCCGTTTCCCCGTTTGACATACAAGGAAGCGATGGAGCGATATGGTACCGACAAGCCTGATCTGCGCGAAAACAAAAATAATCCCGACGAGCTGGCGTTTTGCTTTGTCACCGAATTTCCGATGTTTGAATGGCTTGAGGGGGACAAGAGATGGAATGCAATGCATCATCCCTTCACTATGCCGCGCGAAAACGATCCGGCAAGAATAAAAACAGCACCGGAAAAAATTCTGGCATGGCAATATGATATGGCGCTGAACGGCTTTGAGATATTTTCGGGCAGTTTGCGCAATACCGATATGGAAACTTTCTTGGCGATTTTTGAAGTTTTGGGACATTCCCCGGAAGAAACCAAAAAACAATTTCCGCATTATTTTGAAGCGTTTTCCTACGGCGTGCCGCCGCACGGAGGGATGGCGCCGGGGATAGATCGCCTGATGGCGGTCCTGCTGGGCGAACCGAATATCCGCGAAGTGATGGCATTCCCCAAAACCGGAGATAACCGCGATTTGATGCTAAACTCGCCGTCGCCGGTTGATGCGGCTCAATTGAAAGAACTCGGTTTGGCGATCCTTAAAAAAGAAAAATCGGTCCAATGATCAGATCCTCTATTTCCTTGCCGCTACCGCCCGGAAAACGAGCGAAAAAACGAAATTCCGCCGCCAGAAGATGGTTTGGCTTTGCCGTTGCCCTATTTTTCGGTGGCGGAGCTTGCTGGGCGATTGATCGCGGCCAAATCAAGCTGGAAGATTATCTCTATGCGCAAATTTCGGCGCCGATAAGAGAAATAACGGTTCTTTCGCCGTTATCCAGGCCTACAATGGAGTTGGAGGCCAAGGCGGCATTATGTTTTCGCGGCGCCGCGACGGGAAAAGAAAAAGTTATTTTTGAAAAAAATGCCGATGAGATTTTGCCTATTGCTTCGCTGACAAAATTAATGACCGCCAGGGTGGTTTTGGAAAATCCCGAAATTTACGATCCTTCAAGGATCGTTTTCGTGAGCGCCGCGGCGGCCGGACAGCCCGATGCGCCGGTTTCCGGAAATTTATTTTTCGGAGAAGTCCGCACCGTCAAAGAACTGCTTGATTTGATGCTGTTTTATTCCAGCAATGATGCGGCTTACGCACTGGCCGAATTAATGGGGGAAAGCGAATTTGTATCCAAGATGAATCGCGTTGCGGCCGAAATCGGGCTCTCCGACACCGAATTTTTCAATTCAACCGGATTGGATTTGGACGATGGGCGGGCTAATTATTCCACGGCGCGGGATTTGCTCGCGCTTTCCAAAAATATTTTGGAGTTTTATCCCGGAATTTTTACCATTACCAAGACCCCGGAATTTTACCGCACGCAGAACGGAATCTTTGATTTTGCGCTGTGGGAAGGCCAAACTTTGGCCGGCGGGAAAACCGGCTATACGGAAAAAGCGGGGGGTTGTATGATTGCGGTCTTTGACGATGCGGACGGGTGGCGTTATATCGGCGTTTTGCTGGGCTCGGCGAATGCGGAGAGCCGCGTGGCCGAAATGCAAAAAATCGTAAATTTCAGCAATAATTATTAAACATCTCGCGCCTTTTATGACATTATTCACTTTCAATATCATCCGTATGCTGGTTTTTACCGCGATCACTTCCATTATCGCGTTTTTGGTTGCGCCCCGCTTGATCGTTTTTTTGCGCCGCATCAAATTTTGGAAAAAAAATGCTCGCCAAAAAACGATTACCGGCGAAGAAGCTTCGGTTTTCCACTCTTTGCACAAAGAGCGGGAAACTTCGGTGCCGCGCGGCGGCGGGTTGTTGATTTGGGTGTCGGTACTGCTGGTGGCGCTGTTCTTTTCAATGATTGCCGCGGCACCCGATTGGATTTGGCAAAATTTGAGCATCAGCGCGCCGTGGTGGTTTGTTTTGCTTGATTTTTTATCGCGCGAACAAGTTTGGCTTCCGCTGTTCGCATTGGTGGTGGGGTCTCTGATTGGGTTGACCGATGACGTTTTAACCATTTACGGCGGCGGCAAGTATGTCGGCGGCGGCATCACCTTCAAGCGCCGCCTGTTGGCGGTGGCGACTATCGGGTTGGTGGGCGGCTGGTGGTTTTATGAAAAGCTGGGTTATGAAACAATGCATATCCCTTTAATGGGCGATTTTCCCGGCGGTGTTGATGTTTTTATCGGCTGGTTTTATATTCCGCTTTTCGTCATTGTTATGCTGGCCTCCTGGGCCGGCGGCGTGATCGACGGCCTGGACGGTTTGGCCGGCGGCGCGTTTGTTTCCATCTTTGCGGCGTTCGCACTGATTGCTTTTTCACAGGGAAAAGCGGATCTGGCGACTTTTTGCGCGATTATTTGCGGCGCACTGTTCGCGTTTTTGTGGTTTAATATTCCGCCGGCAAAATTTTATATGGGTGAAACCGGCGTCTTGGGACTTACTTCGGCGATGGCGGTGGCGGCATTCCTGACGGATTCGGTGGTGGTGCTACCGGTCATTGCAGGGTTGCTGGTGATGGAGGCGGGATCGGTGATCGTCCAGTTGGCGCACAAGAAAATCTTAAAAAGGAAACTCTGGCTTTCCACGCCGATACATCATCATTTTGAGGCGATTGGCTGGCCCGCCCACAGCGTGACGATGCGTTTTTGGATTCTGGGGATTATTTTTGCCGCGGTGGGCGTGGCGATCCGTTTAATGGGGTGAGGGGCGGGATCTATTAAGGCGCTTTCCACAAATAACTTCCACACCATACCCACATCTTTGCCCCATATTTCAAATTTATTCGGGCGCAATATTTTCAATGTAGCGAGAGGCTACATCTCAAATATTGCTTGGTCAGAAATTTGAAATCTGAGCCAAACCTGCGGGCAATATATGGAAGTTATTTATGGAAGGCGCCTAAGCGGTTATTTTTATGGAACACGGGCGCGGTCGAATGCACGGAGAACTTTTAGAGCGTTGAATAATTGTTGAATTCCGCCGATTCAAACGTTGTTTGTGTTTAAATTTTTTTCAAATTTGACAATTTTGTCAATTATTCAACGCTCTCACTTTATAAAAAATAACGTCTATGCCGGTGCATAAAATTGATTTAAATGATTTGCAAAAAAAATATCCGGAGTTTGTTTATGACAGTTTCGGTTGGAGCGTAAAAAACGGAGATTTATCCGCGAGTTTTTTGTTTTTAACGGGCGATAGAAGTTTTTCTCCGGGAATTGTTGTTCGTGGAATTAATAAAAAAGAAATCAAAAAAATAGGGGAGGAAGCGATTTCCAATTTTGTGTTTCACTTGGGGCTGGCCGAAATGCCCAGCTATTGGAAATCGGTTTGTGCGTCCAAAATTATCATTAATGCCGGTTATCTGGACAAAGCTCAAATCAGATTTTGGCAAAATTTATTTGAGCGCGGAATGGGGCAATTCTTTTTTGAAAACAAATTGCCGTTTATCGTTCCCGAATTTCAAATCAATTTCAAAAGGCCGCAAAAATATCCCTGTCCGCTTACGCAAAAATTTTCTTCTCGCGTTTTGGTGCCGATGGGCGGCGGCAAAGATTCTTTGGTGTCTTGGGAATTTTTGCGAAAAGCGAACAAAAAGACAATGATGCTGGCATTAAATCCCAACGAAGCGCTGGACCGGGTTTGCGGCGCCGCGGGAGGTGATTGTGCCGTGGTTTTCCGGCGGATTGACCCGCGCTTGATCGCGATGAACAAAGAAGGTTTTTTGAACGGCCACACGCCGTTTTCCTCGTTGTTGTCGTTTTATTCCGTTACTGCCGCCGCGCTTTTTGATTGCGGCCGGATTGCCATTTCACAAGAGCGAAGTTCCGACGAAGGCAACGTCGAATATTTGAAAGAAGAAATAAACCATCAATATTCCAAATCGTTTGATTTTGAAAAAAAATTCCGCGCTTATTCAAAAAAATATCTGGTGAAAAACATTGATTATTTTTCAATTTTGCGGCCGCTTTATGAACTGCAAATTATGGCGCTTTTTTCCCGTCATCCGCAATATTTTTCCCGGTTTTTGAGTTGCAACAAGCCGTTTACTTTGGCGGCGCGCGCCGCCAAGAAGAGCGGCTGGTGCGGCAAATGCCCGAAATGTTTAGCGGGATTTGCGATGCTCTATCCGTTCGCCGGGGCGAAAGAAACGATTCGAATTTTCGGCAAGAATCTTTTCGCGGATAAATATCTTTTGCCGCTGATGACGCAATTGTTGGGGGAAGGGGAGGCGAAGCCGTTTGAGTGCGTGGGAACGTTTGAAGAAACCCGCGCCGCGTTTTATTTGTCGCTGGCCGCCGCAAAAAAGGAAAGTCCGGATAATTTGCCTGTATTAATGCGAGTTTTTGAAAGGGAATTTTTGCCAAAATACGGCGATATGAAATCAAAAAGCGGAAAAATTCTGTCGTCATGGAACAAAAACCACCATCTGGCCGAAAAATTGGAAGCTATGCTTCGCGCTTGCCTCGCCGATTTTTGTCGGCATTTCCCGACGGGTGTGGATAACTCGGTTTGACATATTTTGAGGAAATCATAAAATGGTATTGTTGGTTGAGGGAGAGTGCGGGTGAAAGGAAAGCACGTTGAAAACGGAAGATTTCGGAAATGATTTTTTTCAAAAGAGGAGATTTTTTGAAAGAAACAAATTGTTTTCGGAATAATCTCTTTATATGAGGGCGGCGATCCCGCTCCATCAAGCAAGGAGAGCTCTGGGAAACGTTTTCGCCAAGCGTTCCGAATCGGTCTTCGGAATGATTGAGGGAAACGTTTCCACCTCTCCTTTTTTTGTTGGTATTCGTTCTATTTTTATGATAAAATGTCCGGGTATGGCGAATTATTCCGGCAAAAAGATATTGATTTTGGGGTTGGCGCGGGAGGGAACCGACAGTTTGCGCTATTTTTTGGAAAAGTATCCCGCCGCCCAAATCGCTGTTGCGGATCGCGCCGAGGCTGACGAGTTGGGTTCGGCTATGACCGAATTATTGGCACAGAATCCGCAGGTGCGTTTTTGGGGCGGTAGCGGCCATCTGAAAGCACTGGATCATTACGATCTGATCATTAAATCTCCGGGAATTCCCATTCATCTGCCATCGGTGGAGGCGGCTTTTGAAAGGGGCAAGATCACTTCCCAAACGGAAATATTTTTTAAAGAATGCCCGGGAACGATCATCGGCGTTACCGGCACCAAAGGCAAGAGTACCACCGCTTCCATTATCTATGAAATCATTAAAAGATCGGGCAAAAAAACATTCCTATTGGGGAATATCGGCAAGCCGATGTTGTCCTATTTGCCGCAGGCGGATAAAAACACGTTTTTTGTTTGCGAGCTTTCGGCGCATCAATTATACAATTTAAAGCAAAGTCCTCATATTGCCGTAATGACGAATATATATCCGGAGCATTTGGATTATTATAAAAATTACAACGAATATATTCTGGCAAAAATGAATATATGTTTACATCAAACGAAAAACGATTATTTTATCTATAATGGCCAGATTCAGGAAATTATTCCGTGGTTGGAAAAAATTAAAGCGCGAAAAGTTGATTTTTTCGCGGTTGATTGGCGTTTTGAAGGGAAAACCGCATTGACGGGAAAATTCAATATGGAAAACGCGAAGATTGGCGCGATTGTCGGGCGGTTACTGGGGATTGCCGATAATGTTATTAATGCGGCAATTGCTGATTTTAAACCGTTGCCGAACCGCTTGGAATTTGTCGGTAATTTTGGCGGCATTGATTGCTACAATGATTCGCTGTCAACGATTCAGGAAAGTGCGGTGGCGGCCATTGAAGCGCTGGGTCCGCGGGTGCAGACACTGATTGCGGGCGGATTTGATCGGAATCAACCGTTTGATAAATTGGCGCGGGCAGTTTTGAGCAGTGAAATTTGCAATCTCGTTATGCTTCCGGCCACGGGAATCAAAATTTGGCGCGAGATTGAAAAACAAGCCGGATTATCGGGGGAAATCAATCGTTTTTGCAAGCTGGCGCATTACCCGGCGGCCAATATGCGGGAAGCGGTTGATTTGGTTTTTGCAAAAACCAAAAAGGGTAAAATATGCCTGCTTTCCGCCGCCGCCGCGAGCTTTGGCGGTTTTACGGATTATGCGGATCGCGGAAATCAATTTAAGGAATATTTGATCGGGCGCAAACCGTAGGTTAAAATGGGCAATTATTGAACGTTCTAAAAAATAATGTAATGGCGTTTCAGGAACAAACGCGAAAACCGGACTTTGTTTTGTTGGCGGTTGTTGTTATCGTGCTACTTTTGGGCGCAATGATACTTTCCAGCGCCTCGGCGATGATGGCTCAAGTCAAATATGGCGACAGCTATTATTTGATCCGCCACCAATTGATATTCGGCATTTTGCCCGGATTGTTGGCGGGGGTTTTGGCTTATAAAATTCCACTGTCATACATCCGGAAACTGGCGCCGCCCTTGTTGTTGATTTCCATTGTCTTGTTGTTTTTGGTTTTTGTTCCGGGGTTTGGTTTTGCCGCCGGCGGCGCGAAAAGATGGATCCATTTGGGGTTTGCTACCATTCAGCCGGCGGAAATTTTAAAGCCGGTTTTTGTTCTGTATCTTGCCAGCTGGCTGGCTTCCCGCACCGAGAGGAAGCTGCCGGGGAAAAATTACAAACAGGAATTTCAAAATACGTTGGCGGTGTTTATTATTGTGATGAGCCTGATCGGATTTTTGCTTTTAAAACAACCGGATATGAGCACTTTCGGGATTGTTGCGCTCACGGCGGGCGTGATGTATTTTTTGGCGGGAACCCCGATTAAACATTCGCTTTTTATCATTTTTGCCGGTTTGCTGTCGTTGGCGGTTTTGGTTTGGTTGGCTCCCTATCGAGCGGATCGCTTGATCTCATGGCTTTCTCCCGAAAGTGATCCTTTGGGCAAGGGCTACCAATCCGGCCAAGCGCTGATCGTTGTCGGTTCGGGCGGAATCTTCGGCCAAGGATTTGGCGCTTCCTCCGAAAAATATACTTTTTTGCCTGAATTGATCGGGGATTCAATTTTTGCGCCTTACGCACACGAATTGGGATTTGCCGGCAGTGCGGCGCTCATCGGAATTTTTGCCGTTTTTGCCTGGCGGGGATTTGCCATTGTTCGCCGGAGTCGCAATAAATTTGAATCTCTGGCCGCGGCCGGCATTACTTTTTGGATCACTGTTCAGGCGATAATCAATATTGCCGCCGCCGCCAGAATGGTGCCTTTGGGTGGAATTCCTTTGCCGTTTATCAGTTACGGGGGAACGGCAATGATCGTGGAACTGGCGGCGGTCGGTTTACTGCTCAATATTTCGCGTGCGGCGGCAGAAAGAAAGCTTTAAAAATGTCCGGGTTTATTGTAGAATGGACCTGTATTAATATTCGCGGGTTTTAATTTTGAATCAATGAAAATACTTTTTACCGGCGGTGGTAGCGGGGGGCATATTTATCCGATTGTGGCGGTGGCGCGCGCTTTGCGTAAAAAATACGGAGATTCTGTCAAACTATCCTATTTGGGCCCGAAAGATAATTTTTGCAAAGTCGTTTTAGCCAAAGAGCGCATTAAGGTGCGCACGATTATGGCGGGGAAAATGAGGCGCTACGCCAATCCGGCCGCGATAATCCAGAATGTCATTGACCTTTTAATCAAGATTCCTTTGGGATTTTTGCAATCTTTGTTCTTGCTTCTTTTTATCAATCCCGACGCGGTTTTTTCCAAAGGGGGATATGGTTCTTTTCCTGTGGCGCTGGCGGCCTGGATTTTGCGAATTCCCGTTTTTTTGCAGGAATCCGACGTGGTTGCCGGGCTGGCGGTTAAAAAAACGGTTCGTTATGCCTCGGCGATATTCACTTCATTTCCGGAAACAGAAGGATTCTTAAAACGCAGAACGGTTCCGCTGGGTAATCCCGTCCGCGATCGGATAATGAATGGCTCCAAAGAGGAAGCGGCAAAAGCGTTGGGGCTGAAAGGCGGCCGGCCGCTGATTTTGATTGTCGGTGGATCTCAAGGCGCGCAAAGAATCAACGATAAAATTTTGGACGCCTTGGCGGAGCTTTTGCAATCATATGAAATTGTTCATATTACGGGTCCGCGCAATATAGATCAAGTTTCCAAAGAATCCAAAATCATGGCCAAACCCGAGGCGCTGGAATATTATCATCCGCTGGGATTTGCCGGTGAAAAAGTTATGGCCGATGTTTATGCCGCCGCGGATTTGATTGTGAGCCGCGCCGGTTCGGGCAGTATTTTTGAAATCGCGGCGATGAAAAAACCAGGGATTTTAATTCCCTTGCCCGAAGCCGCCCAAAACCATCAAGTGAAAAACGCCTACGCTTATGCCCGGACCGGTGCCGCGCTGGTGATGGAAGAAGGAAATTTTACGCGCCATTTGTTTTTAGAGAAAATCAATGATTTGTTCGCAACACCGGAATCCACGGCGGCGATGGCGGAAGCCGCGGCGCAATTTGCTCGGCCGATGGCGGGAGAAACGATCGCGGATTATATCGCAAAATATGTCTCTCAACGATAATTAACGCAGTGTTTTTGAAAATGCCATGAGCGAAAACAATAAGGAAAATCAGAACATGACTGCGCCGGTGCGCGTGAGGATGCCGCCGTCCCCGACGGGATTTATGCATGTCGGAACCCTGCGGATGGCGCTTTTTAACTATATTTTTGCCAAGCAGAAAGGGGGCAAGACGGTTTTGCGTTTGGAGGACACCGATTGCCAACGCTCAAAAAAAGAATTTGCCGATGATATTTTGGACGGATTGAAGTGGCTGGGTTTGAGTTGGGATGAGGGTCCGTTTTATCAGTCGCAGAGAGGGGAAATATACAAGCGTTATTTGCAAAAATTAATTGACGAAAATAAAGCATATTATTGTTTTTGCTCGCAAGAGGAGCTTGAAGCTCAAAAACAATATCAAATGTCGCGCGGAGAAGCGCCAATTTATTCGGGGGGTTGCGCCGGGCTTGCGCCGGAAGAAGCGTGCGCGCGGATTGCTCGCGGCGATAAATTTGTGGTGCGTTTCCGCACCGAAAGAAAAAAAATCAAATTCAACGATTTGGTGCGCGGGGAAATAGAATTTGACGGATCTTTGATCGGTGATTTTGTGATTGCCAAGGATTTTGAGAACGCGCTTTACAACTTTACCGTGGTGGTTGATGATTTTGAAATGGGAATCACTCACGTGATTCGCGGCGAAGATCATATTTCCAACACCCCCAAACAAATTCTTATTCAGGAGGCATTGGGGCTATTCCGGCCGGAATACGCGCATTTGCCGATAATTATGGGCGCCGATCGGAGCAAGCTTTCCAAGCGCCATGGCGCGGTTGGCGTTACCGAATACCGCCGGCAAGGATATCTTCCCGAAGCGCTGATCAATTTTACGGCGTTTTTGGGCTGGAATCCGGGAACGGAAAAGGAAATTTATTCAATGCCGGAATTAATCCGCGATTTTTCTTTTGCCAAAGTGCAGAAAGGGGGAGCAGTGTTTAATCCGGTGCGGCTGGATTATTTGAATTCCTGTTATATCAAAAACCGCACTCCGGGCGATCTGGCCAGACTCTGTCTGCCATATTTTGTTTCCGCCGGTTATTTGAGCGAGGAAAAATCCGCCTCCGGGACCGTTTATAAAAATCCGCGGACGGGGGAGAGGATCGAGGATGAATTTATTGAAAAAATTGTTGCCTATCAGCAGTCTCGCTTGAAAAAATTATCCGAGATCGCTGAAGCGTCGGGATATTTTTTTCTGTCCGAATTATCCTATGAAAAAGAACTGCTGAAATGGAAAGATGCTTCTTTTGCCGAAACCAAGCTCGCTCTTGACAAATTAAAAATTATATTTGGAAATATAAAAGCGGGGGATTGGAAGCGGCAAAACTTGGAGGAGGCGGTCTTGCCGCAAATTGCCGATTTTAATTTGTCGGTCGGAAAACCGGAAAAAGATCGCGGTTATTTGCTGTGGCCTTTGCGCGTGGCGCTTTGCGGGCAAAAAATGTCAATCGGGCCGTTTGAGATGGCGGACGTTTTGGGCAAGGAAAAAACCGCCAAAAGGATTGACGCCGCCATTGAAATGTTAAATGGTTCAATATGTGCGCCGACTTTATTCAATCAATAATGCTGGGAATCGTTAAATTGCTGTTTTTGGCGGGGTTGGTGGTCTTGGGCATCGTTTTGTTGCCGCAAAATTGGGTGGACGAGACAAAGGACGCGTTTGCCGGCGCAAAAAATTATTTGTCCAAAACGCTTGAGGAAAAAACGCCGGAAGTCAAGGAGAGTGTTGTTTTGCAGGCGGAAGAAACAAAAAAGGAGGCAGGAACCCTTTATGATAAATTCAAGGAAGAAAAATGGCCGGGAATCAGGGATTGGCTCGTTGAAAAATTCATTTATTAGTTTTTGCCGGGGCGAGGAGGAATTGGCCGCGGCCGGGCTCGTTCGTCGGTATATTAAATGTCGCACAATCAAGGTTAATGGACGTTAACATCGGGATTTTGGCCGATTGGCGGCATTTGGGCGGATTTTGTGATTTTTGAGGGTTGCTTGCTGTTTTCTTGATGAGGGTTTGCCGGAAGCCTTCCCTGCCGGAAAGTTTGTTGTTTTTTTGAAAATTTTTCAATTTTTTATTTTTTAATATAATTTCGGAATTTTATTTTTTTTATTTTCCTTTTTTATTCTATTTTGCCATAATTAGCGTTCCCCGTTTAATTCCAAAACCAATGAATAACTCCGACAAACCCGTCATTGCCCATATCCCCGATTTTCTTGATTATTGCGAGATTGAAAAAGGGCTCTCGGAAAACACCCAAATAAATTACCGCCGGTACCTGCAAAAATTCATCAATTGGCTCAAATCCCAAAAAAAGGAGCAGATTTTGCCCCACGAACTGTCCGCCGACGATGTTTGGGCATATCGGGTGCATTTATCCCGTTTTATTGACCCGCAGGGCGGCAATTTGTCCAAGGCCACCCAAAACTACTACCTGATCGCTTTGCGCGCCTTGTTGGGCTATTTTACGGCCAAGGATATTGTTGCTTTGCCGGCGGACAAGATTAAACTGCCCAAAGATGCGCGAAAGGAAAAAACCGTCAAATTTCTGAATTTGGAACAGATTGAAAAGCTTTTGCTGGCACCCGATGAAGGTACCGCCGCGGGGGTCCGTGACCGCGCGATTTTGGAAACGCTGTTTTCCACCGGATTGAGAATTGCCGAATTGGTAAATTTGAATCGCGAGCAATTCGCAAATTTGCAGGAAAACAAAGAACTTGAACTGGGGATTATCGGCAAGGGCAAATATCCGCGCACGGTTTATTTTTCCGCCCGCGCCTTGGGATGGATTAAAAAATATTTAAAAATCCGCGATGAAATCTGCGAAAAGGAAGAAAAAGCGCTGTTTGTCAATTTTCGGGCGCACAAGAACGCCCCGCGGCGGTTGACCGCCCGGTCGATTGAACGAATGGTGAAAATCTGCGCGATTGGTGCCAGTGTGCCGCTGTTTACCACGCCGCACACCTTGCGCCATTCCATGGCCACCGATCTTTTGGCGCAGGGCGCGGATTTGCGCGCCATTCAGGAATTTTTGGGGCATCGCAGTATTATGACCACGCAAATCTACACTCACGTGACCAATAAACGTTTGCGCGACATCCACCGCCAATTCCATAGCGGCCGGCATCTAAAAAACGAGCATTGATTAATCCTTGATTGTCAAAGATTAAAGATTAAACCCGCCTTTGTTGAGAGGGTCTTTTAATGTCGCACAATATTTTATTCAAATTCCACGGGGACAATCAGTTGGTTGTTGTGTTCGGAAAGTCCCGACGGATTATCTTTTTGCAAAATCAAGGTGCCGGCGGTCGTTGGCGGGGCCGTGAATTCAAACGTGGCCAGAAATTCAACAAAATCCTCGGTCATCCAATCGCTTTGCGCGGCGGCAGTGCCATTTGCCAGTTCATTGCCGTTTTCATCCATTAATTTTACCGGGAAAGATGCTTCAAAAAACCAGTTGCCGCGAGCTTTGCCGCTGATGATGAGCGGGCTGGCGATTTTTGCGTTCGGCCGCGGTGAATAGATCATTATCAAGTCGGCCAATTCCATTTCGTTGCCAATGTTTTGCGTGAATATTTTTCCGTCCGGAGTGGAACATCTTGCCGGATAAATTTCCTCCACTGGATTGCCGCCGGCAACGCATTCTTGAAAATTTTTAATTCCGTTTTCTTCATTTTTGTTTTCTTCGGTCTTGACCGGCTCAATGGTTGCCGTACTTGAACGGTTTGCCGTTTTACCGGACATTACCGGCACCTTTGAGGATTGATATTGCACGAAAACAATCACTGCCCCGGTAAGCACAACTCCGATCACCGAAATAATGGCCAATGCCATAATTTCTTTTTGATTCATATGTTTTAAATCCTAAACTTTTTTACGCGTTGGCTTTGATTTCGATCACATCGCCGTCTTTAACAACATACTCCTTGCCTTCGGTGCGCAAAAGCCCTTTTTCCCGGGCCGGGGAAAAGCCGCCGGCGTTAAGCAAATCTTGCCAATTGATCACTTCGGCGCGGATGAATTTTTTTTCAAAATCGGTGTGGATGACGCCGCCGGCTTTCGGGGCGGCATTTCCCTTTTTTAGCGTCCAGGCGCGGGTTTCATCCGGTCCGGTGGTGAAAAAAGTGATTAGTTCCAAAAGCTCGTAGGATTTTTTTATCAGCAAATCCAGATTTTCCCCCGAAGGCAGATTGAAATCTTCTTTTTCCGCGTCGGTGAGGCCTTCGCCGTCGCTTTCCCCCAAGATGTCAATCACGATATGCGGCAATTTTTCTCTTTCAAATTTTTCGGCGATATCCTTTCCGATTTCATCGGGTTTGCCGTTTAAAACATAAAGGCGCGGCTTCATTGTGAGCAGTTGCAGGCGGTTGACATTCTTTTTTTCCTCCTCGGTGAATTCAGCTTCGGACAATATTTTTCCCGCTTCCAAAAATGATTTCGCTTTTTGCAGGGCCTGCATTTCTTCTTTGGCGCCGGGCTTGTTGCCGCGCACTTCGCTTTCCACGGATTCAAGCCGCTTTGACGCCGTTTCCAAATCCTTTAGCGCCAATTCGGTGTCCAAGATTTCTTTGTCGCGCCAAGGATCAATTGAGTCCTGCGTATTGATGATTTTTTCGTTGCCAAAAGCGCGCAAAATATATAAAATTGCGTCGGTCTCCCGGATATTCTGCAAAAATTTATTGCCCAGACCCTCCCCTTGCGCGGCGCCCTTTACCAGCCCGGCGATGTCCACAAATTCTACCGTGGCATAGATTTTTTTTGCCGATTTGGTCAATTCCGCCAGCCGGTCAACGCGCTTGTCGGCAACCGGCACCACGCCGATATTCGGCTCAATGGTGCAAAACGGATAGTTGGCGCATTCAGCCTGTTTTTTGGTGATGGCTTTGAATAATGTGGATTTGCCCACGTTGGGCAGGCCCACGATGCCCACATGAAGACTCATAAATTTTCAATTTTCAATTTTCAATTTCCATTGAATTTTCAATGAAACAATTTTCAATTAAAAACAAATAACAATAATGCTTGATTATTGTCCGTTTTCGCCCAAAATTCAAGCCAAATCACGGATGTTCTCTCAATTTATTAAACGGTTTCGCAGTTTTTGGATAAATTGCCGTTGATTTTTTCAATCCAGCAAATGTCAATGCGGCGTTTCAAAACGCCGATAAAAACTCCCAAATCATAACCCAAATTGCCGGCGACCGCGTCTTGCAGTTTTTTTATGTCCAAACGCGCCGCCAAGCTGTCTTTGCCGCCTTTTTTGATTTCAAAAATTATGCAATTGTTCGGGCTTAATCTTTTGTGAATGATAATATCCGGCCGGATTTTATCTCCTGCGCCGTTCTTTTTGGCGGTTAATAAATTGCGGCTGTATTCGCAATCAACATTCAGTTCGCGGAACAAATTTCCCAAATATACCGCGATCCGATGGCTGATTGCCGCCTCGTAAATATTAACCTTCAAAAGTGCGGCACGGTCAAGCGCCTTGAATTCCCGCACCGCTTCCCTGATTTTTTCCTTGGCGTCTTGAATTTGTATCATTGTTTTTGATTTAAAAAATGATTCGCCTATTCTTGATTATGGCGCGTGCCAACCAAAAATTCAATGGGAAAAATTAAAAAACAGAGGTTCAACCCCTGTTTTTTGGTTTTTTAATTATTTGACGGTTTTGTATTGGTCCGGCGACCAGGCGGGGGCGCAGGGCATAAAGATTTCCATATTGCCCTGCCAATAAAATTTTTCGCCGGGATTTATCAAGACCAAATCGCCGGCGCCAATTTCATATTCTTTGTCTTCCACGGCCAATTTTCCCGAACCCGAAATGATATAGCCCATTTCCTTGCAAACTTCATTGGCCGCCCAGCCTTTGTCGGGATAGCGTCCCGAAAGTTTGATCACCGCGCCGTTGATATCGCGATCGGTTGTCGGATATTCAAACGCAACGCAAGATTCGCCGTTTTTGAACTCCTTCCTTTGATTTTTGAAAATTATTTGCATATTATTTTCTCAATTCTGCCGATTCCAGCGACTGTATTCGCATCTTTTGAAATCAGGCGCGCTTCTTCAAAAGTTTTCCATCCGATTTCATGGAATTCCTTTTGCAATAAATTTTTATCCGGCGCGAAACTTTTTGAATCTTGCGGCAAAAAGAACCAAATATCATAATGAATTTTACATAACCTTCCGGCAGGATTATTTTCAACTTTTGTTATTGTCAGCAATTCCGGTTTTATGCCATTGGTAATCTTTATCTCAATCCCCCATTCCTCCTTAATCTCTCGCTCCAAGGTTTCATAAGGGGATTCATTTTTTTCCATATGTCCGCCGTTGAAAAGCCATAATCCGGATTTTTTGTGATGGCCGATAAATACCAATTTATTTTGCGGATCGTAAGCAGGAAAATAAACACAAAAATGCGAAAAAGGATTTTTGTCCTTGCCAAATTCTCTTTCGTTGATTCTTGCCGCAAATTCATTTTTTGTTTTGTTTGCGGCGAAGGTTTCATTTGTTATTTTTTGGAGCAGTTGACTTAATGTTTCCATTATTATTGCAAATCAATAACGGTGCCGGCGGGCTTGCCTTCCAGGGCGTCTTTGAAATGTTTTAAGTCCACAATTTGGCAGACGATGCCGGTTTTTGCCGCCTCCATCAATTCAAGGTATTTTTGCTTCATTCCGCCGGTGACATCGGCGGCGGTGCTTCCCGAAAGGCATTTTTGAATATCTTGATAATTTTTGCGATTGATTTTGGGAATCAGCCGCGCGGTTTTATCCGTTTTGGGGTTGGCGGTGAAAATTCCTTCCACATCGCTCACCTCAATGATTTTCTCGGCCCCCATCTTTTTGGCAATATAAGGGGTGATTTGATCTCCCGAAAGAATTGCCGATCCCCAAGCTTTGTCAAACGCTGGTACGCCGTAGGCGACTGGCACCATTTTCAGGCGCAAAAGCCCTCCCATAGTTTCCGTGGCCATTGATACCAATCGTCCTCGTTCCAAGACCGCGTGGCTTGACGCTTGCGCCGGAAATGCGGGTACGCCTTTCTTGATCAGTCGATTGCAAACCATGCAATTCAAATCGTTTTGCAATTTTTGGGTTTTGGCAAAAGCGAGAATTTGTTTTTCGCTGATGACGCTTTTATCAATGCCGGTTTGCTTCACCAAGGGATGGCCGAAAGATCCTACGCCGTGCACCAAAATATAAGATTCTTTGAAGCCTTTTAGTAAACTGCCGAGCTTATTGATGTTTCCGGCATTGATTTTTGGTTTTTTGCTTTCTTTTTTGGTGATTACCGAGCCGCCGATTTTGATGATAGTGAGAGGCATAATGATAAAATCAAAATTAAAAAATCAAAAATGAAAATTAACTTCAAATCAAAAATTTTGGAAAATTATTTGCCGAAGCGCCGTTGGCGCGATGCATATTCCGCCAGTGCCGCGTCAAGGTCATTTTCGCCAAAATCCGGCCAATATTTTTTCACAAACAGAAATTCCGAATAGGCCGCTTGCCACAATAAAAATCCGGACAGCCGCTGTTCCCCGCCGGTGCGGATGATCAAATCCACATCCGAAGTCCAAAGATTATCTTTAACGGTGTCCTCGGTGATTTTATCCGGATCAATCCCCTTTTTGACGATTTTTTTGATTGCGTCCACTAATTCCGCCCGCCCTCCGTAGCTGAGAGCCAAGTTTAACGTCATGCCGGTTTTGTTTTTTGTTTCCGATTCTATTTTTTCTATTTGATCTTTGATGTCGCGGGCGAATTTTTCTTTCTGGCCAAGGATATTGATTTTGACGTTTTTTTCATTGAATTTCCCAAAATAATCCGATAGCGATTTTCTGAAAATATCCATTAAATAATCAACCTCTTCCTTGGAACGATGCCAATTTTCGGTTGAAAAACAAAAAAGCGTGAGTGTTTTAATTCCTCTGTCTTGAGCCGCTTGTATGATTAGTTTAACATTTTCAAAGCCTTTGTGATGGCCCTCCAGTGTTGGCAGGCTGTGTTCTTTGGCCCAGCGGCGGTTGCCATCAAGAATAATTCCCAAATGCCGGGGCGGATTTTTTTGGTTTTTCATTATCAAAATTAAATTTTTCGATTGAATTTCAACAGATAATCGCCGTCAAGATTGATGTTTTGCGGAATGATCCACGGAAAATGAAATCCGGCGGTATAGGCGCAGAATTTGGCCGCTTTTCCTGCCATTATCCTCAAATTAAAAAAGCGCGCAGCGTCTTTCCTGTATTGTAGGAAATCGGGGAAATTTTTCAAGAGGATGCCGGCTTGCGTCAAATTCCAGATAACTCCCCCGCCCGACCAGGGTTTGGTGAGACCCGAAGCATCGCCGCAGAGCGTGATTTTGGCATTCTCCGGAATGGCCAGTCCTTGCGGGATGATCGCCGATTTTAAATTTTTCAGCTTTAAATTTCTTTGGGCGGCAAAATCATCAAAGAGTTTGCGCGCCGTTTCGGGTTTTTCCATTATTCCCCATTCAACATCTTCGCCGCGCGGGATTTGCCACAGAAATCCGTTTTTTGTTGCCCAAGTTTCCACGAAATCCGAGCTATCCCGCTTTTGTTCAAATCCTTGTATTCCCAGCTGGAATGACAAATGAAAAGGGTCCGACCCTTTTTTAAAAAGGGTCCGACCCTTTTTAAAAGCAAGGTAGTTTCGCGTGGGCGAAAGGGCGCCGTCGGCGCCGATGACGCGATCATATTCGGAAAACAGTTTCTCCAGCTTGGCGGGATCAATATTTTGGCCGGTGCGGATGTTGGCGCCCGCTTGCGTTGCCAGTGCGCCGGCAAGCAAATCCAACTGCGCGTGGTCAATGACGGAAAATCGCGGGCGAAATTTTATCCGTATCGTTCTTTTGGGAAAATTGATGATGCAAGAACCGATTTGATTGGTTTCAAGTTGTCGCGCTTCGGGAAAAAAATCAAAAAGCCGCGCCGAAAACAGCCCCGAACAGCATTGCTTGCCGATGGTTTTTTTCTTTTCAAAAACAAAAACCTCATTCCCCTTTTGCGCCAAATTTTTTGCCAAATAGAGCCCGCAAACCCCGGCCCCGACAATCGCAATTTTCATATAGCCCCATCATAGCGCAACAATCAAAACTTGACAAAAAATATAATTTATGTTTAATAAATCTTATGGCGAGTATTTCGGATATAGCCAATATTGCCATGACTATCGTTGTTTATTTTTTTATAATTGCAATGATAGATTGGTGGGTAACGTCGAAAAAAATTTGGAATTTAGCGAGGATACTATTGGTTTCGTGCACATATTTCATGTTGGTACTCGTGATTTCCATGTGTTTGGGTTTCGCAACCGTATTTTGGCAAGTTGCGTTGGGGTACGTTGCGTATTTTGCGTTTATCGTGTATTTTGGGCCAGCCCTTTTTGATGATAGCGATAATTACAGATTCTCTCGCTATTGACAGAACGATTAATTAATGATATATTGCAAAAGCAAAGGAGGTGAGAAAACGGCTGGAGAGAAGAGTAGGTCTCTTCTTGTTGCAATGGTTGCAATTGATTTGCAAAAAATCATGCGCGATTTTGCAAGAAGAGAGGGCAGGCTTTTAGAGCTTGCGGGAGTAAATATGAAAGATCGAGAATTTGTTCTTGATCTTGTAATCGATGCCTGCAACCTCATGAGGCGTGCCGCAAATGAAGGAAAAGAAGAGTGAGTATGTTAGAGATAATTTTGATCATCCCTAATCCTCTGTTCCGGACGATTAGGCGCAATGATTAAAGAATAAGAACTCTGACTCCATCATTCTTCCTTGGGGGAAAAATGCTTGATTCAAAGTGTTTCGCCCTCTTTTTTTTGACAAAAGGCAAGGGCTTGATAATAACTGTAGCCCGTAAACTCCAGCTCCGACGATCGCAATTTTCATTGACTTTATTTTATAAATTGATAGTATCGCTTAAACGGCTGTTTAACAAATCAAGGAGGATTCTTGATGGATTGGAAAAGGATTCAATATTGGTACTATAGAAACTGGCGATGGATGTTTGATATTTTATTTTGGGTAATAATGCTTGTGGCATTTGCTATTCTGCTTTCTTTGCCACGTGATGAATGCAATATCTATGTTGGGCTTGCCATTCTTGGGCCGGCAGTTGTTTTCGGACTGGCGATTGGAAATATTATGTCGTGGTTGGCGGAGCGTTTTATGTAATTATGACGCTGATTATCGATGGCATCTTAAATATAATCGTGGCGAAAGGCTGTAGCCCTCTTTTTTTTGACAAAAGGCAAGATTTGCGCTATGAATTAAATGTTGTTTGGAATAAATTAATTTTAGATTTGACTTGCGAATTTGTTGAGGATTGACCTCAAAATGCAAATTCCCGAGGTCAAACCTCCACAAATTATTATGGCAAAATCAAAAAACACCGGCGGGACAAAATTGGGCCGCGATCCGCGGCCGAAATATCTGGGCGTGAAGCTCTATGCGGGGCAGGCGGCCAAAATCGGAAGCGTGATCGTGCGCCAGCGCGGTTCGGAAATCTTGCCGGGCAAAAATGTGAAAATGGGCAAGGACGACACTCTCTATGCGATCGCCGAGGGCACCGTTGCTTACCGCGAAATCCGCAAAAAATCGTTTTCCGGCACTCAAAGAAAGGCCAAAGTGGCGGAAGTCGTAGGCACCGGAAAATAATTCGTTTTTCCAAGTTTTCTAATTTTTCAAAAAACACTTGACGATAGTCAAGTGTTTTTTATTGGCGTTTTTGGCCAATTATCAATTATCAGTTTTCAAATAAAATCCGAATGTGGTTTTAATATTTGGACTTGTTCAAGATTTATGGTTTGTGATTTTTTATTGCAACTTTGATGAATTCGCGGAAAAGGGGGTGGGGTCTTTGCGGGCGGGATTTGAATTCCGGATGGAACTGCGCCGCCATAAAAAACGGATGATCGGACAGCTCAACAATTTCGGCCAATTTTTTTTGCGGATTATTGCCGGAAATCATCAACCCGCCATCTTCCAAGATTTTGCGGTAATCGTTGTTCAGTTCATAACGGTGGCGGTGGCGTTCGGAAATCATTTTTTGCCGATAGGCATCATAGGCGCGGGTGCCCGGCGTTAATTCGCAATCATAAGCACCCAAGCGCATCGTGGCGCCCATCTTCTTGTTTTTAACCAGCGCTTTTTGCTCGGGCATCAGATCAATCACCGGTTCGGCGGTTTTCGGATCAAATTCCGTGGAGGTGGCCGATTTTATCCCGCAGACATGCCGGGCGAATTCAATGGTTGCCAACTGCATCCCCAAGCACAACCCCAAAAACGGGATTTTATTCTTGCGGCAATATTCAATTGCCATAATCTTGCCTTCGATTCCACGACTGCCGAATCCTCCCGGAACAATGATTCCGCCATATTCATCCAGCTCCTTTAAGTTCTTCGCATCCTTTTCATAATTTTCGGCGGACAGCCAAACGATCTCCGGCTTTTTTTTGAAAAACCACGCCGCGTGTTTGACGGCCTCAATCACGGAAATGTAGGAATCAATCAATGTGAATTTTCCCGATTCAAAATATTTGCCGACGATGCCGACCTTCACCGGATCCGCGGACGAACGAATGGTATCCACAAATTTCTCCCAGTCTCCCAGATTCCTTTTTTTGGGTCTTATTTTCAATTTCAGCAGAATCCTTTCTCCCAGATGATCGTTGGCGAAATTTAACGGTACTTCATAAACGCTGGCGGCGTCGGGGGCGGAAATGACATCCTTGGGATCAACGTTGCAAAAAATGGAAATTTTTTGTTTGCGCGGCGCGTCAATGGGCTGGCTGGCGCGGCCGATGATGAAATCCGGCTGGATGCCCGCGCCGTTTAATAATTTGCAGGCGCTTTGCACCGGCTTGGTTTTCATTTCCCCCACCGTCGCCGGAATGGGCAGATAACCGACCAAAACGAACAACACGCTTCCGGGGTTTTCCAGTTTCATCATCCGGGCGGCTTCCAAAAACAGCATATTTTGATATTCGCCCACAGTACCGCCGATCTCCACAATGGTGAAATCCGCCGCCGCGGTTTTTGCCGCGGTTTTGATGCGCCGGATCACTTCATTGGGGATATCGGGCACCACTTCCACGCATTTGCCGTTGTATTCCAGATTTCGTTCGCGGTTGATCACCGACAAATAGACCCGCCCGGTGGTGGCATAGTTGTTTGCGCTCAAATTCTCGTCCAGAAATCTTTCGTAATTGCCCACATCCTGATCGCATTCGGTGCCGTCGTCGGTGACAAAAACTTCTCCGTGCTCAACCGGATTCATCGTGCCGGCATCAACATTGATATAGGGATCAAATTTTACCGCGGTGACCGAAAATCCTTTGCTTTTTAAAATTTTACCGATGGAGGCGGCGGTGATTCCCTTGCCGATGGAAGACATTACCCCTCCGGTGACGAAAATATATTTTGTCATAAAAAATTAAAAATTTATTAAAACGAAACGCCCCGTTTTTGACGGGGCGCAAAAAATCATTCCGGTTCGGCGGTAACGGTTATCTTGATTTCGGCTTCCAGATTGTGCGGGAAATTGATCTTCACCCGCCAGTCGCCCAGCTCTTTTATCGGCTCCTTAAGGTCAATCTGCTTCTTGTCGGCATCAATTCCATTTTCCTTGAGAAGCTCGGCGATTTTTGAAGAATTGACCGATTCAAACAATTGGTCTTTTTCGCCGGTTTTGACTTTCATAACAAATTCCCGACCATCAAGCGCGCTCACCTTTTTTTGAATTTCAATCAGCTCCTTTTCTTCATTCTTGGCGGCGATTTCGCGCTGGGTTTGCGCCCAAATCAAAGCGTTTTTTGTGGCGGGCTGCACCATTTTTTTCGGTAAAAGATGGTTTTTGGCGAATCCGTCGGCAACTTCTTTCACTTCAAATTTCTTTCCCAATTTCTCAATATCTTGCAGTAATATGACCTTCATAATAATAAGTTTAATTTTTAATTTTAATGGTTCGGTTTATTTGCCATCAATCATGAGCGCACCGAAAGGTTGTTTTTTTTATCTTCTGATTTTTATATTCTACTTTATATCTTTGATAATTTCAATGGCCTTTTCCAATTGAGGGTCTTTTTCGTTTTCTTCGTCTTCGGCGCTGATCTTGATTTCGGCATCCGGTGTCAATCCTTTTTCACTAATCTGTTCTCCGTTGGGCGTGAGCCATTTGGCGATGGTCACTTTCAAAGAAGCGCCTTCCGCCAGAGGCACCAGTTCCTGCACCGATCCTTTGCCGAAAGATTGCGCCCCGACGATTTTGACTTGGCGGTTGTCGCGCAGGGCGCCGGCGAGGATTTCCGAGGCGGATGCCGACCCTCCATTAATGATTACCACGACGGGATATTTTTCCAACAGCGCCGGACCGGCGGATTTGTGTTCGGTTTCGGGAATGCCTTCGCCAAAACTTTCGCGGGTGATGACATCACCTTTTTTGACGAACCATCCGGCAATGTCTTGCGCCACCGAAAGATAACCGCCCGGATTGTTGCGCAAATCCAAAACAATCGCTTTTGCCGGGCTGTTGATGATGTCAATTGCCGCGGCCTTGAAATCGCCGCTCGCTTTCTCGGTGAATTGATAGAGCTTGATATGAGCAATGTCGCCGTCTTTTAATTCCCAATCCAGAGAGGGAACCTTGATTACGTCCCGCGTGATCTCAAAATCGCGGGTTTCTTTCCATTCTTCCCGGAATATCGTAAGTTTTACTTGGCTTCCTTTCGGACCGCGGATGAGATTTACCGCTTCATCGCTGGTGATGCCGGCGGTGGATTCGCCGTTGATTTGCGTGATGAAATCTCCGGCGCGGATATCGGCCTCTTTTGCCGGAGAATTTTCCAGCGGCGCGATCACGCACAGCCGGTTTTCCTTGATGCCGATCTCCATTCCCACGCCTTCAAACGATCCGGAGGTGTCTTCCAAAAACTTTTTTGAATCTTCGGGATTGAAAAACGCGGTGTAAGGATCTTCCAGCGCCGCCACCATTCCCGAAATCGCGCCATAGATCATTTTTTGATGGTCAATTTGGCCTTTGTCCACGAAGTTATCCTCCAAGGCGTGCCACGTTTGCCAAAAAAGGGACATATCCGCGTCGGCGGGCGGCAATTTTGGGCAACTGGAAGTTGCGGTCCAATTGCCGATGGCAAAACTTGCCAGCGCGGTGACGGCGATCAAAAATCCCCAAAAATCGCGGCCTTCCCTCTTTTTGTTTTCAGTATTAAAAATTTCCATATTGAAATCACATTTAGAAACCGCGCCAAAAGTGCGAAAATTAAGGAATCAAACGATTTCAATGATTTCCATCGCCAGTGCGGGTTTATCGCGTGATGCGAATAAAAAGTTTTCTTGAATTTTTTCAAACAAATCCAATCTACACCATAAATTCCGCTATCGCAAGAGCGCGCGCCATTTGGGGGCGTAATTTGTGATTTTTATCTTCCGCAATTTTGTGTTATGGTTTCTCATTATATATGCGACGCAGGCTAATACAATAAAAAATATGGCAAAAACCACAATTGAGTATGGCGATTTTGAAAAATTGGATTTGCGCGTCGGCAAGGTTCTGGCGGCAAATGAACCCGAATGGAGCAATAAATTGATTGAGATGAAGGTTGATTTCGGATCCGAGATCGGAGAAAGAACGATTTTTGCGGGATTGCGCAAATTCGTGAATTTTACGGATTTGGTCGGCAACAAATATGTTTTTATCGTTAATCTGGCCGAACGCAAACTGGGCGAGGGCATAAGTCAGGGAATGATGCTGGCGGCCGGCGGCGAATCAACTCACCTTCCTCTGTGCGTTGACGATGCGATTACCGAGGGGGCAAGCATCGGATAAAAAAATAAATTTGAATAAAAGTGTGAAAAAACACGCCGTCTGCAAACGGCGTATTTTTTTGGGTTGTTAAATGCTTGAATTTTATCAGATAATCTGCTAATCTGCCGGCGGTCAAAAACCGTTGTTTTTGCTATGGTTTTCGTCGGAGAAGTCTTTTTCAATCTCTTTGAATTCGTTTTCCAGCTTGTCCAATTTATCTTTGCTGGATTTTATCAGCGCGGCGGCGGTTTTCACTTTTTCCAATCCTGTCTCCACGTCCAATTCTTCTTGGCCGGAAAACCACGCCGAAATCTCGGCAAGTTCTTTTAGATTCTCGCTCAAGCTTTTTTGATTCGGCGGCGTTTGCGCGCCGGGGCTAGTTTTCTTTTTCTCGGCCATATACTTTTTTTATTTGTGAGTTGATTATACCATCCGACAAAACAATGTCCATATCGTCGCCGGCTTTTGCGTCGCCGGCGCGCTTGATGATTGTGCCGTTAATCTTGGCGATGCAATATCCCAACCGCAGTTGCCGCGCGGGATCGCGGGCGGCGATCAATTCCTGGAAATGGGCGATTTTTTCGGCGGCGTCGGCAAGGCTGTTTTTGATTTTTGCCATTGCCGTTTGGGCCGTGTCTTGAATTTGGCGGTCTATCCTTTGCAGGATGAATTTGAAATTTGCCAGAATGGCGGCATATTCTTTCAAACGAAAATTTTTTTGCGCCAGCGCGTTTTTATATCCCTGAAACGAGATTGCCGCGTAGCGATCCAGCGCGCGGGGAATTTCCTGCCATGATTGAGTGAGCAGGTTTGCCGCGGCGGTGGGCGTGGAGCACATCGCGTCGGCGGCCATTGCCGCCAGCGGCACATCTTTGTCGTGCCCGATGGCGGCAATTACCGGCGCGGGGAACGCGGCGATGCGGCGCACGATGGTTTCGTTGTTAAACGCCATCATTGCTTCCAGCGAGCCGCCGCCGCGCATAATTATCAAAACATCAATCTGCCGCGATTTGAAAGTGTCAATTGACGCCAGCAAGTCCCCGACCGCCAGCTGGCCTTCCACGCGCGAATCAATGAATTCAATCTGAAACCCGAATTTGCCGATATTGTTCAAAAAATCATGGATTACCGCGCCTTGCTTGGCGGTGATGATGCCGATTTTGCGGCAATATCGGGGAATGGCGCGCTTTTTCTCCGGCGCGAAAATCCCTTCGCTTTCAAGTTTTTTCAATAATTTGTCATAGGCGGCTTTTAACGCTCCCTCGCCGGCCAATTCAATCGCGTCGCAGATAAACGACAGCCGGCCGGAAGGCGGATAGATTTCGCAATGCCCCGAAGCGATGATTTTCATTCCAACTCTTAACTGAATTCCAAAAAGATCCGCCCGCGACTTCCAGAGAGCGCAACTCATCACCGCGCCGCCGTTCTCATCTTTCAATGAAAAATAAATATGCCCCGTGGGGCCGGGCTTGGCTTCGCTCACTTCGCCGATGATTTTGGCTGTCAGCGGCTTGATGCGCGAATTAAGCTGTTCAACAAACTTGCCGACCGTCAACGGTCCGGCCTCAAAAAAGTTTTTCTGTTTAACATCCTCAAATTCCATAGATTCCTGATTTTTAGCGATATTGCCATTATAGCACCAACCGCATTTGTATAAAAAAGGACCGAGAATATTATCTTGGTCCTACTGTATTTCCCTTATCTCAAATTTCTTTCTTGTCCAGAGAATTAAAAATAATACAAAGATCAAAAAAGAGATCAAAAGGAAATAGTTTAAATCGACAAGAACTTGCCAATTATTTATTATTTCCGTCATTATTTCTGATATTGCTTGACGGAAATAATAAGCCAGAGCGACAATAGATATCACCCCTATTATCACTAGGGTATCATCAAAGTGCTCTCCGGGCATTCTTATGTACTTTACGGTCAGCACCATTATTCTTGCTATGCTGTATAATGCAAGCAATATTGCGATTACCAGAAGACTTGCTCTGATGATTTTCGCATCAAAGTTGTTTGCTATTGCTTGCAATATTGCGGCAAAAAAAATAGCCGTTGCCCCTATGAAGAAAATAGAGGGATAATATTTTAGCCCCTTCATTTTTTAAACCTCCTGCTATTCTTATAGATTAAAATTCTATTTTGTAAAGATTGGGAATATAAAATGATCGCGAGGGTTAAGAATTGATTGTGAATTAGTAATTACCGATTATTGGTCACTAATCACAATGCCAGTCAACGCGGGATTCTTTGGTGGCGATGTCAATCACGCAAACGGCGGCGCAATTTTTGCGGTAGGCAAGGATGCCGATTTCCCACGCGCCGCCGGTTTCGTTGCAGGAATGTTCGTCTTTGGCGCTGCCTTCCCAGGCGCATTTGCCGGCGCCAAAAAGATGGCGGGCTTCATAGATATTCATTGTTTTGCCGTTCGGCGCGGCGCAGGTTTCAATTTCAACAAACACCAAATCATTGCTCACGATACAGCGGCGGTTGGGTTTTTCGCCGGCCACTTCTTTGCCGGCAGAAACGCATTCTTCAAAAGTGGCAATGGTGGAAGTGGCGTTTTGGCCGTTTTCGGCGGTGGTTGTCGCCGCCGGATTTTCGTTTTCCAACGCGGCGGGCGGCAATTTTGAAAAACGGCGCGATTCCCAAATCCCGGCAAAAATCAGCGCGGCAATCGCAACGGTTAAAATCAACAAATATGTTTTTTTCATTTTTTCATTTTACTTGAATTTCAATTGAATTCTTCGGCGTTCGGCTCAAAATTTCCGCCTTGCCGTTTTTCATCCGGCACAAATCTTCAATGCGGATTCCGCCCCAACCGGGGTGATATAATCCGGGTTCAACGGTGAAAACCATATTGTTCTCCAGCATCCCTTGGCCTTTTGGGGAAAGATTGGGCAGTTCGTGGATGTCAATGCCCACACCGTGCCCCAAGCCATGGGTGAAAAATTCATCTTCTCCGGCGGCGGCAAAATTATTGACGGCGTTTTCAAAAATCTGCACGGGTAATGCGCCTGCCTTGCATTCGGCAATCGCTTTTTGCTGGGTTTGTAAAACGAGGCTGTAAAGATTCTTGTATTTTGCCGGCGCCTTGCCCACAAAAACCATCCGGGTCATATCCGCGTCATAATTTTTATATCGCGCCCCGATATCAATCACCACCATCTCCCCCGCCTTTATCTTCTTGTTTGACCCCTCGTAGTGCGGATCCGCCGAGTTCTTCCCGCTGGCCACGATCGGATCAAACGCGATTCCCGTGGCCCCAAATCCGTTCATTATTTCAATTGTTTTTTGCTTTAAATAAATTTCGGCAACTCCGGGTTTGATCAATTTCAGCAATTCGGCAAATGTTTTGTCGGTAATCGCCGCGGCTTTTTTTATTAAAGCGATTTCTCCGGCGCTTTTTATGCCGCGTGTTTGCTCTACTATATCCGCGAAAGGCATAAATTTTTTCCCCGCGAGTAATTTTTTAAAGTTTTCATATTTGGCATAACTGAATTGGTGGCTTTCAAAGCCGATTTTTTCTGAATTTTTTAAAATATCAACAATTATTTTTCCAAAACCGGCGCTTTTATCCGCCAGGCGAATATTTCTTTGCGGTATTTTTTTCCGAATTTGTTTTAAATGGAAATTTGTTCCGATAAAATAGAAATTATTTTTTAGGATTACCAGATAAAAAGTATTTTTTATTAAGTTATCAACCACGCCGGTCAGGTAATAATTGTTCGCGTTACCATTTACGATAAAAGCATCCAATTCTTCGTTTTTGATGGCTTTTTGTATTATTTTTATTCTTTCGAGCGATGCCATAAATTTACTTTTTGCTTAAAATGAGTTAATTTCAAGAATAACACGATTAAATACTACCACAACTATGGATAAAAACGAACAAACCGAGCCGAATTTGATGTTTGAAAAGAAATTCGCGTTTGATATTTGGGACGATGCCACGACCAAAAAATGTTTTGATTTTTGCGAGGGTTACAAAGAATTTTTAAGCGCTTGCAAAACCGAAAGGCAAACAGTGGAAGCCGTAAAAAACATTGCCGCCGCCGCCGGATTTGCTTCCTTGGAACATATTGATTCCGGAAGTAACGATACGATCGCGGCGCACAAGGTATATTCAATCAATCGCGGCAAGTCAATCGTTTTGGCAAGGCGCGGCAAAAAACCGATAAAGAATGGCGCGCGGATAATTTTGGCGCACATTGATTCTCCCCGCTTGGATTTGAAAGTCAGGCCGATATTTGAAAGCGAGCATCTTGCCTTTCTCAAAACTCATTATTACGGCGGCATAAAAAAATATCAATGGACCGCATTGCCATTGTCCGTGCACGGGAAAATTATCAAGGAAAACGGTGAAGCGATTGATATTTCCATCGGCGAAGATCCGGGAGATCCGATTTTTATGATTACCGATTTGTTGCCCCATTTGTCAAAAAATCAGCTTGAGAAAAAACTTGAAGACGCGATTACCGCCGAAAGTTTGAATGTGATTTCGGCCGGGATGGGAACAAAAAACAAGGACGATAAAGATTCGGTCAAAAAGAATCTGCTGAAATTGCTTAATCAGAAATACGGCATTTGTGAGGAAGACTTTGTTTCGGCGGACTTGGAATTGGTGCCGGCCGGATCCGCGCGCGATCTGGGTTTTGACCGAAGCTTGATTGCCGCCTACGGGCACGATGACCGCGTTTGCGCTTGGACGGCCCTGCGGGCATTCTTGGAAACCGCGGACGGCGAATATCCGTCAATTCTGGTGCTGACCGACAATGAGGAAACCGGCAGTGAAGGTGCCACGGGAGCAAATTCAAATTATATCGCGGACTTTGTGAGCGAATTGGTCTTTCTGGAAACCAAAGAACACGACGAGAATGTTTTGCGCGACGCTTTTTCAAAAAGCAAAGCAATTTCCGCCGATGTTACCGCGGGCTTTGATCCGGACTACGCGGATGTTTTTGATCCGCTGAATACCGCGCGCATCGGTGCCGGCGTGGCGATAGAGAAACATACGGGATATCGAGGGAAATATGAAACCAGTGAAGCGACCGCCGAATATACCGCGTTCATCCGAAAAGCAATGAATCAAAACGATATCGTTTGGCAGACCGGCGGGATGGGAAAGGTTGATGCCGGCGGCGGCGGTACCATCGCGATGCAATTGGCGCGCTTGAATATGGATATTGTTGATTTTGGCGTTCCTTTGCTGTCAATGCACGCGCCGTTTGAGATCGCCAGCAAGGCCGATATTTATTCGGCGTATTTGGCTTATAAGGCTTTCTATGAAAGCAAATAAAATACTTGATTTGCGATTGAAGATTTATGATTTACGGGTGGAGTATTATAATTCTATCCTGAATCATAAATCGTATATCTTGAATCAAAAAAATGAATTTTAAAATTATTGCGGGTTGGGTTTTGATCGTTGCGGGATTGGCGGTGATCGGTGCCGCGGTCAACGCCTCATACCGCTATTTCACGGCCAAGGCGGAATTTCCGGCGGTGTTTGAAATCTCGGCAAAAAATCCGGCGGGCGATTTGCCGTCGCAAGCCGGAATTGAAAATCTTTCGGCGGAGGAAGCACAGAATTATTTGCAAAATCAGATACAATATTCAATTAATCGCGCTTTGGTTGATATGCTTCCCGATGATGCGATTGCCAAAATGCTCAACATTCTTTCGTGGTCAATCTTTGGCACATTTTTGATTTTCGCGGGCGGAAAAATTTCCTGGCTGGGCGTGCAGTTATTGTCCGTGAGAAATGAAAGCGCGCAAAAAACGAATCAACCAAGCTAGCGGTGGGGCGGGCGAAATATCAGCTTCCCTGCACCAGCGGCACGAATGCGAATCCTTCATAGCGGGTTTCGCTGAAAGTGTTGTTTTTGCTTTTTTCAATCTTTGCCAGCGCGTTTTGCACCGGCGCCACGATCGTGCCGCCGGTTTTCAGTTGCGCTTCCCACGCCGGCGGAACGCTCGGTGCGGCCGCGGATGCCAAAATCCGGTCGTAAGGCGCTTGCGGCAAATACCCTTTTGATCCGTCGCCGATCACGCATTGGACGGTGCGGTTTTTAACGAAACCGTATTTGGCGATGTTTTCTTTGCCGAATTCGGCCAGCGGCTTTATCCTTTCAATCGCCACCACTTTTCCCCGCGCGCCGTTTTGCGAAACGATGTGCGCCAAAAGCGCGCCGGTCCATCCCGATCCGTAGCCGATGTCCATAATTTTATCGCCCGGACGGGGTTGCAGAAGCTCCAGCATAAACGCCACGGTTGCCGGCTGGGAAATGGTTTGCGCGAATCCGATGGCAACGGCCTCATCCATTTCGGCCGCGATGCGCCGGTGCGGCAAATCCGGGGGCAAAAAGTCTTTTCTCTTGATCGCGCGAAACGCCGCGATAATCCGCGGAGTTTTCAAATAGCCCGCATTGATCAAATCGTCAATTAATGCCATAAATTTTGCCAAAAAGCGCCCGAAAGGCGCCTTTTGCGGTTAAACGATTATGTCCGGATGTTTTTATGGGCATAATGCCATATATTATTTTGTCGGGTCGTTGACTTTTCCCATAAACAAGATCGCGCCGGTTTGGTTGTGGACGATGGCGAAAATAAACGGCCGGTCGGCGTTGAAAATTTTTGCTTGCGGCGGTTCCATTACCGCGGGCGCTTGCATTGCCACTCCCGTGGCCGCGGCGGCCTCGGTCCCTTCTTCGTAGACATCAACATAGGCCTTATGGATCACCAAGCCGATATAAAGATTTTCCGGTGTTTTTGTTTTGTCATACATTCCGGAAAAATCGGCATTCGCATCGTCAAACGCGGTGGGCATTCCCATTTTTGCCAGCGTTTGGTTCATATTATATGATGTGTCAAATTTGAATTTCGGCAAAAACACATTTACCAATTCGTTTTTTAAAGATTTTTTAACATTACCCAGACCGGCGGCCGCCAATTCTTTTTCCGCGGCCTCAATTTTACCGTTTTCGGGCAAAACGACGATCATTGACAAATCGCTGTCTTCATAGGGCAATTCCAGCGCTTGATAGTCGGCGGTTTGGGCATATCCGAAATCATCTTTGATGTTCATCATCCGGCATTTGGTTTTTGCGCCGGTTGATGCGGTGAAATCTTTTTCCTGAGTCAGCATTTCTTCAAACGGGGTCGCCCACTTGCCTTTGAAATAAACCGCGTTGGTCAAAACCAATCTTGTCAACGGATTGAGCGTTCCCGCCGCGAATAATTCCGGAATTTTTTGCGCGGTTTTGCCGCTCACCCATTCATTGATGGTTTTGCGGGAATTTTCCGTGTCGCCGGCAAAATCCAAATTGGCGGCTTTGCCGTGATAATAGGTTTCCGCGGTTTTTAAATAATTTTGGTCAAACGGATAATCCGTTTGCGCCCAGAGCGCGTTGGCGGTGGAAAGCCGGTAGTTCGCGTTTTGCGGGTTTATCTGTTCATAAAGCTTGGCAAACGATCCGATGCGCGCGGCGTTGTCTTCGGGAAAATGAAACACCGATCGCATTTCTGCGGCGGTTTTTCCGCGCGCGCCCTCGTATGTCATTTGCAGGGCCGACGATATGCTGTGGGGCGAGAAAAAGAGATTCTCGTCCGTGTTTTTATATTCGCCGTATAGTTCAAGCGCGAATTGATTGGCGGCGTTTACGATCGGGGATGAATCTTGTCCGGTCTCGTATTCAACAAATGTCTCCGGCGAAGCAACGGACCCTTCCGCCTCCGGGATTGTTTCCCCGTCCCCTTCATTTTCGTTCGCCAGATTTTCGTCCAAAAGTTCGGGACTTGCGGAAAAATTAATTTCCGGCATATCAATATTTTCCGGCGGCGCGGAATAAAAACGGTAGGCATACCAGCCGGCGCCGATTGCCGCGGCGATCGCCAATATTAACACGATCAATATGGCCAATATCGCGCTTCCTTTTTGATTGTTTTTCATAATTTGTCCGCTCGTCGCGGAACGGTTATTTACATCGCGCCATCAATTGAAATCAATAAATTCCTTGGATTAACGCCGAAGGCGCGGTTCTCAAACGCGATCTCAATGTTTCTTATTTTAAAGATAACATAATCGGCGGAAAAATCACCAGCCCCCGCCGCCTCCTCCCCCGCCGCCTCCGCCGACTCCGCCCCCGCCGTGCGCTCCCGAAGAAGTGCCGGTATTGGCCGCGATACCGGCGGAGATTGAATTTATTTGCGAAGCAAAGCTATCGGCGTTGAATCCGTTGGCAAAACTGCCGGCATACCAGGCCGGATGGTAATTGGCAAAATATTCCTTGCCGTAGATATCCTCCATTTTTTTGGCCCAAAGTTTGGCGATGCCGAAAACGATCGCATAGGGCAAAAATTTTTCAAAAATATTTTCTTTTTCGTGGAATCGCGTCCGGTATTTTTCGGCGGTTTCCATATACAGTTTGAAGCCCTTGATGCGCCAATTTAATTGGGCGCCTTTTGGCGTGCGCTTGGGCATCAATAAGCCGAAAATCAATACCACGGCGGCCGAAATTCCAAAAGCGATGATGGCAAATAAATTTTCCGTGCCGGCGCCGGCAAAGGCGGCGAAGATTAAAATAACCGCCAAAACCAAAAATATCCCTTTAAGCGTTAATCCGCTTGAATGGATAAATTGTTTTTGTTTCAGATTGTTTATTGCGGTTTTTTTGATCTCCGGCAATTCTTTGTAAAATTCATTTTTCAATTTTGACAGTAAAATTTCTTGTCTTTGGCCGAATAATTTTTTAAGCAATAATTCTTCGGTTTCGTTTAGCGGAGGATGGTCGTTGTCCCGAACCCGTTCCAGACGGAAATTCTGTTGGCCGAATATGCCTTGTTTGGGAATTTCTTCAATGATGATATATTTTTTAACCGCCAGATCAATGATTGTTGCCGTGATCAGTTTGTCGCCAAAACTTCCGTTTTGCGCCAACAAGCCGACTTCTATGGGGGTTAGATTATCGGGAATTTCAAATTCGGGAATCACGGTTTTGTCAACGCGCGGGTCTTTGCCGTATTTATTCCAGATCAAAAACGAAACGATAAAAAGAAACAGCGGGATTAAAAACCACAAATAACCGCCGTAGAGTTCAAAAAAACTCGGTTGATAGGGAGCGATTATGCCCTTGGGAAACGTGATTGATGCGGTGATTCCCTGCCGCGGAGACAGCGTTTGCGTTGAGGCGACGCGCAAAATATTGTCACCGGTCCATTGATGATCGGCCGCGGAATTTTCTTTTTCGCCGAGATCGCCGCCATAAAGATAAATCTCGGAATTTTCTTTGTTTATTCCTTGAGGGAAAATAATGTCTGCCGTGAATTTATCAATATCAATTTCCCAAAATTCGCCGCTTAAATTCCAATATAATTCGTCAAAATCGAAATTGCCGCCGCGGACGGCGTTTTTAACCAAATAAGTTATTTTGTAATAATTTTCGCCGGTGGTGATTTTGGCGGAATCGCCGATTTTCCAAGCGACGGTATGGTTGAAATTATCTTTGGTTTCGGAATATTTAATCGGTTGACCGTCAAAATCCGTGATTGAAATCAATTTCACGGGAGCTTTAACGGTTCCTTTTTCGGTTTTTGTTTCAAGCGGCACCACGCGGAAAATTCCGTGCTTGTCGGGCAAATCGCCGCAATCGGCAACAATCTTTTCTTCCACCAATAAAGATGAATCGGTGTTGACCGTTATCGTTGACTGAAAATCCTTAATGTACCAATCGGTAATTTGGCTTGCTTCCCTTGCTCCCGCCGGATGGGGCAATGTTAAAAACATCGCTAAAACAATTAAAATTTGGTAGAAATTTTTCATATTAATTTTTCAGAATGCCGACAGTTGGATAACCCGACAGTATCTGTTTGCTGTGTTCGTCGTAAAATTCGGCGGTGACATCATATCCGGCCGAACAGCCGCGGTGTTGGCCGTTTATGAATAACGCGCTTACATCATAGACAATATTGTCCACGGCAATGTATGCGGGTTGGTTGTTTTTGCCGTTGTATTCTGCCAGTTCCGCGGCGGTGAAAGTTTTTTCCGCCGCGGCGTTGCCGGCGTTATTTTCCGCGGCGGGCATGCCTTCAACCGCCGCCGGTTTTTGGTAAAAAAATCCGATGTAAGCGAATATAACGATAAATCCCGAATAAATTAAAACCAGCGAAGCCAAGGATGCGGAATTCCATTTGCGCCACCGCACCAGCGATAAACGAATTGCAAAAAACGTGTGGATGGAAAACGCGATCAGGCCGATGGGGGTTAGAATATTTGAATGCAGATTGGATGCCAGCCGTTCATCAATTATCCCTTTGGTCATTCCATAGCCGCTGATGAAAAAAAGAATGATCGTCGCCAAAAGCGTCCACGCCGCGGCGCGGTCAATTTTTACCTGCCAGCATTGAAAATTTTTATTCATTTTTTAAATTGATTGCTTTTTGTCATTCTAGCAAAAAATCGCGCTTCGCGCGATATGGTTTGCATATAAAATTATCACCGGATTGAGCAAGCGATCTTGAAGCGGGGGCTTCGGGACATTTTGGCGGCCGGATAAAATCATTCAATGAAGCCGGAAGATTGCAGGCGCCAGAGTTTGCGATAGATGCCGTCTTTTTTGCGAATCAGGGATTGGTGGGAACCTTGTTCAATGATCGTGCCGCCTTTTAACACCACCACGCGGTCCATTTTGCGGATGGTGCTCAGGCGGTGTGCGATGGCGATCACGGTTTGGTCTTTCATCAAGGCGTCAAGCGCGTCTTGAATAAGCGCCTCGGACTTTGAGTCCAAAGATGAGGTCGCCTCGTCCAAGATCAGGATCGGTGCGTGTTTCAGAATCGCCCGGGCGATGGCCACTCGTTGGCGTTCGCCTCCGGAAAGTTTAACGCCCCGCTCGCCCACCATTGTTTGGTATCCGGCGGGCATTTTTTGGACGAATTTGTCGCAATGCGCCATTTGCGCGGCGGCGATTACATCTTCATCGGACGCTTCCGGCCGGCCGTAGCGGATATTTTCCAAAATTGAACGATGGAACAAAACCGGATCCTGCGGTACCAGAGAAATGTTTTTCCTTAAACTTTCCTGGGTGATTTCGCGAATATCGTTGCCGTCAATCAATATCCGGCCGCCGGTCGGTTCAAAAAGACGCAATAACAGGCCGGTGAGAGTGGTCTTCCCCGCGCCCGACGATCCCACGATGGCCACCTGCTCGCCTGAATTGATGGACAGATCAAAATTTTTTAAAATTATCCGGTCGTCTTGAAAACCGAAAACGATGTTTTCAAAATCAATTTTACCCTTGACGCCCGCCAAAATTTTTGCCCCGGGAAAGTCTTTGATTTGATGGGGGGTTTCCAAAATTTCCACCATTTCTTTGGAATCCGCTATCGCTTGATATATCCCGCGAAACATCCGGTTCACCCCCCAAAGCTGGTGGGAAATGCCGATGACGTATGTTTGCACCAAAACGAAGGTACCGATAAACGCCTGTCCGGATTGCCAGAGCAAAACGGTGTAATAAAAGGCGGCAAATTCCACAATGATAATTAAAAAATGCTGGGTAATATTGGCGGCGTTTGAAAGTTGCCAGGTAGTGATCGTTTTTTGCGCCTGATCGTCGGAAACTTTTTTAAAGTCGCTTGATTCGGAACGATAGCTGTTAAAAAGCTTGACCGAAATATAATTGACGATATTGTCGGAAAGAAATCCGGTGGTTTTTGAATCTGCCGCCGCGCGGGCCACATCATATTTAATCTTCCAGCGCGAGAAAATAAAATTGGCGGCAATGACCAAGAGCGACCAGATTATGATGACCAATGCGATAGGCGGCGCCAGAAACGCGGTAACCGCAATGGATCCCAAAATATATATGGCGATGGGGATTAAATTAAAAACCAGATTGTCCATCAATATTTCAAACGCGTAAGCGAAACGGTTGACTTTTTGGACCAGGCTTCCGGTGAAATTGTTGACGAAAAATTTACGCGAATGGAGCATCAGGTAATCAAATGATTTTTGTTTCAATCGTGCCATTATTTTGGCAGTCGCCAAACTCAAAGAAAAATGCGCGATCGCGGCAAACAGCCAATTGGCCAAATTGATTCCTGCGATGACGGCAATGATGCCGATTAAAACTTCCGCCGGCGCCGATTGGCCCAATTCGTCAAAAAACCGCTTGTAAAAAACCGGAATCGCCAGTTCAATCAACTGAAAAACGGTGAACGCGCCCACGCAGACCCAAAAAAGCCGCCGGTGCGGCAGAACGCCCTCCCAAAGATGGCCCAAAATCGTTTTCAGCGAGATTTGTTTTTTTTCCATTTTTTCGTTTTTCAATTCTGTTGCCAATTATATCCTAACCTTTAAAGGGAAAATCCGCAATTTTAGGTGCCGGCCGGTTTTGTTTTTTGGCGAAATATTTTTTTGCGGCTATAATTAAAAAGTCAGATATTTTTTTTGGATCATTGGATCAATGGAACGATGAAGGCTCCCAACAAACTGCAAGCGACGATCAAAGCGATCCGCACCAAGCCCAAAACGCGCTTGGCGGTTTTTAAGAATTTGCTTTCCGCCCAACAGGCGCAAATTTGCCTGATCCTGAGCAAGCATTTGGTCTATGATCTTTTGAGCCGTTTGGAGGATTTGGAAGTTGCCGCGATTTTGGAAAATCTGGATCCCGACGAAGCGACCGACATTCTCCAGCTTTTTCCGGCGCCGAAAAGAACCGACCTTTTGGAAATATTGAGTTCGCGGATGAAGCACGCGGTGGAAAGGCTTTTGGGGTTTGACCCCAAAACGGCGGCGGGGCTGATGAATGTGGATTATATCCAAGTGGGCGAAAACGAAACCATTGCCGCAGTGGCCAGGCAATTCAAAATCCACGAGAAACGCACCGGCCGATTGCCGGCGATTATCGTTTTAAGATCCGACGGCAAGCTGGCCGGATATTTGCCCGGCCACGAGTTGGGATTTGCGCAGTTGAAAGATAAGGCTAAAAAATATGCCCGCAGAATCGCCACTATCCGCCATTCGGCCACCCATGAAGAAGCGGTGGATCTTTTTCGCGCCTATCCTCATGCCAAAATCGCCGTGATCGGAGCGAACGATAACGTGATGGGCATCATCTATTCCGACGATATTGCCCGCATTCTGCGCGAACAGACGGCGGCGTCTTTGTATGATTTTGCCGGCGTTTCCAAAGAAGAAAGCGTGTTCGGCAGTGCGCGGGAAAAAATAAAATTCCGCTATAAATGGCTGATCATTAACTTGGGCACTTCGTTTTTGGCGGCGTTTGTGGTGAGTATGTTTGACCAAACCATCGCCAAATATGTTTTGCTGGCGGTATATATGCCCATTATCGCGGGAATGGGCGGCAATGCCGGCACACAGGCAATGGCGGTGATGGTGCGCGGCATCACGCTCAAACAGATTGATTTTAAATCTTCTTTGGGCGCATTAAAAAACGAATTACTTTCCGGCCTTGCCAACGGCGCGATTAACGGCGCGTTGGTGGCGATGGTGATTTTACTTGTCAATCGCGATCCGTTATTGGCGTTAGTGCTGTTTTTGGCGATGATTGTCAATTTGGTGGTGGCCGGAACGGCAGGCACCATGGCGCCGCTGTTGATGGCCAGATTGGGCAAGGACCCGGCATCGTCGGCAACGATTTTCATCACCACCGCCACCGACGTTTTGGGCTTTTTCGCTTTTCTTGGTCTGGCCGCCCTATTATTGCCCTGAAAACAAAAGGCTTGATTCTTTTGGAGCAACCACCCACCGAATCTAAAATAAAAAAGGTCTATCCCTTGTTACTGCGAGGGTTAGGCGCCTTAGACCTTTTTAATTCTGCGAAATATCATTGCTTTAATCAAAGCGGTTTCTTCCAAAATTTTGGGTTTGTATAAAAAAATGTGAAACTCAACTATAATGTTGTTTCACCTGCGGGGAATTTCCCCCGCCTTCTTCGCGTTCGCCAAGAGATTTTTTCTCATCTGTCTTGATGGGCAAAAGTATGCCCGCAATTTCCTCATCTTTATCCATTTTAAAACCACCGATTAGAAAATAACAGATAATTTTTATAAACGCAATGAGGCGGAATGTTTTTGCGCGAGGATGGAGCTAAATTTCAAAGCTTTGGGAAAATTCGGGAATGTTGACGGTAATATTGGGAAGGGATTGTCGGGTGATTTGCGCAAAGGCTTCGGCTTGCGGCGTTTCGGCATGGACCAAAAACAAGTTTTTCAATCCCTTAATGCCCGCGGCGTAATTTAACAGATCTTCCCGGTCGGCGTGGGCGCTTAACTCGTTGAGCGCCGTTATTTTGGCGCGCACGTCGTGCCATCGGTCAAAAATCTTCACGGGGGTTTGCTTCTCCAAAATTTTTCTTCCCAGCGTGTTTTCCGCCTGAAATCCGGTGATTAAAACGATGTTATCGGTGTTGCCGATGCCGTTTTTCAAATGGTGCAGGATCCGGCCGCCTTCGCACATTCCCGATCCGGCGACAACGACAAACGGTCCGGATTTGCCGTTGAGCGATTTTGATTCCGCGGCGGATTGGACATATTTCAAGTTATTGAAATTGAAAGCGGCGTTTCCGTCATCGCCGAATTCCCTCCTGAAATCATCGTCAAAAAGATGGGCGTAGCGGGGGAAAATTTTGGTGATTTTATCTCCCAAAGGGGTGTCAATGTATATCGGCAGTTTGGGAATGGCTTTTTGCTTGATGAGCAAATGCAGGATATAAATCAGTTCCTGGGTTCTTCCCAGGGAAAACGCGGGGACGATGATTTTGCTTTTCTTGCGCGCCGCGGTTTTGACAATATCTTTCACCTTTCCTAATACTTGCGGCATTGGTTGATGCGTGCGGTTGCCGTAGGTGCATTCCATTATCAAAGTTGGCGCGGTTTCTTGAATGCTTTCGGGGGCGCGCAATATCGGCAGTTCATCGCGCCCCAGATCGCCGGAAAACACCAAATTTTTAACGTTGTTATTTTCGTTGATTTCCAGCGATATCGCCGCCGATCCCAAAATATGGCCGGCGTCATGGAATTTGAAGCGGATATTTTCATTTATTTTTGTCCACTCGCCGCCCGAGGAAAAATAATCCACGGTTTTGAAACATTCAATCACCCGTTGCACATCCTCTTGGGTGTAAATGGGGGCAATCGGCTCTCTGCCGACAGGATGGGAATTGTAATATTCGCAATCGTGCTTTTGAATGTTGGCCGAGTCCAGCAGGATCAACTCGGCGATTTCGGCGGTGGCGGGAGTGCAGTAGATTTTTCCGGCAAAGCCGTTTTTCACCAATGTTGGCAACGATCCGCAATGATCCAAATGCGCGTGCGACAAAATTACGGCATTGATGTTTTTTGCCTCAAACGGAAGATGGCGGTTTTGTTGGTTGGCGTCGGTCCTTTTTCCTTGATAAAAACCGCAGTCAAGCAAAAGACCGAATCCTTGGGTTTCTATCAGATGTTTTGATCCGGTGACGTTTTTTGCCGCGCCCCCAAAAGTGATTTTCATTTGAAGTATTGGAATAAAGCGTTGATGCCGGCCAGATTTTTTTGCCATTCAATGCTTTGGTGCGTGGCCAGTTCCACGGTGATGGCGGAAATGTGGATTGATGCCAGCCAGTCGGTGGCATCTCCCGAAACTTGATATTGGTCAAAAGTGTCTTTGGCCGGATATCCGGACGCCTTGGCGTAGGCGTTGAGAATCGCGCGGGTTTCATCGGACATATCCGCGTTGCACATTGAGCCGTAGACCGCGTTGGATTGGCTGTGCCAAAAAACGACCGCCGCCGGCTTGTTTTTCAAAACATAATCGCGCAACGCCGCGCTTTCCGGTTCCGAAAATGCCGCACTGCCGGCGTTCACCTCTTTTTGCCGCCAGATGCCTTTGGGTTGCCAATTGCAATCAAAGTTGCGGTTCAGGTCCACATTGTTGGCGTTGAAGCGTCCCGTCTCGTTGGTGCCGGCGGGAATGTCGGCGGCGGCAAACCGTCCCTCTTTGCCGGCAATCTTGGCCAACCCGTCGGGATTGAGCGCGGGAATCACCGCCACCGACAAATTTTTTGGAACAATTTCGGGATTTGTCTCCAGATAATCAATAAATTCCCAAGCCAAAAGCGCGCTGTTCCATTCATAGCCGCCGTGGATGGCGCCCGCAAAGACCAGCAATTTGCCGCCGTTGCCGAAACGATAGATTTCAATCGGGCGGTTTTGTGCCGAATAGCCGATAATTTCATATTCGGGGGCGGAGGTATCTTTGAGCTCCTTTGGCGGCAACGGTTCTTCGCCTTCAATTTCTTTCTTTATGGCGGGTGTTACCGATTCTGTTTTGATTCGGGTATTTTCAAACAATACCCATAAAATCGCGGCCAGCAAAATCGCGCAAATTCCGGCGGCGGCAGTCAATTGGCGGTTGGAAAAAGGTTTCATTTGCCGTAATGATCAAGAATCGCCTTAATACCCGCCCAATTTTTATCCCATTCCTCGTCTTCGGATGTATTCAAAATTACGCTGATTGCCGGAACATTATTTTTGGCAAACCAATCCGTCATATCGCCGGAAATTTGGTAGGATTCAAAATTCTTATAAGCCGGATAACCCGAGGCTTTGGCATAAAGATCGGTGATCGTTTGCGTTTCCGGAAGAATGCCATTGTTACAGCTTGACGAATATACTCCGCCGCCGGAACTATACCAAGCAACTACCGCGGCGATTGAATGGCTTTGCGCGTAATCGCGGACAGCTCTGCTTTCCGGTTCCGAAAATGCCGCACTGCCGGCACTCACGGGTTTGTTTTGCCAAACGGCTTTGGGTTGCCAATTGCAATCAAAGTTGCGGTTCAGGTCCACATTGTTGGCGTTGAAGCGTCCTTCGGTTCTTATGTTCAGTTTTTCAGAATCGTCCAAGCTGTTGAACCGGCTTGCGTTATTCATAAAAACATAAGATCCGTCCGGATTCAAATTTTGGATTATCGTCACTTTAATGTTGGCGGGAATCAAGCTTGAATCCGAGAATAAATTATTTGCCAACTTTTCGGCCAAAAGCACCGTGTTAAATGAATACCCCCCATGAATGCCCCCAATGAAAAGAATTTCTTTGGAGCCGTTGCCGTAGTGATTGGCGATTATTTCGGTTCCGCCCGCCGATTTGCCGATTAGGGTTTCTGGAGAATTATGCGCTTCGTTTTGCGGCACTTCTTGGTCTTGGTTTTCTGCGACAACATCTTCGGCCGGCAAATCGTTTTCAACGTCTGGCGGCGTTTGGGTTTGCGATTCTTCGGCCGGCATCGGATTTTGAGTTTCTTCGGGCGTTGATGCGAAACGATAGGCCAAGAAAACGAGCGCGGCAACGCAAACAACGGCAATAACGATAGAAACGATATTTTTCATATTTTTGATTTGATTATTTTTTTTATCGCTCACATAAGTATATCACAAAATCCAAAAAACCGGATTTTTACCGCAGTGCCGGGCAAAATCGCCATAATATGATGTAATTTTGGATTAAAATGTGGTAAAATTTCACAAAGCGAAATCAAAAAATAAAATTATGGATAATCTGGGATATTTCTTTCTCTTCGTTTTGCTTGCGATAATTCTCACCTATTTTTTCCCCGCCATTGTGGCGGTTGCCCGCAAAAAAAGAAACTGGGGAGCAATTTTTGCCTTGAATCTGCTGGCGGGATGGACTTTTGTCGGGTGGATCGCGGCGCTGGTGTGGGCGCTCACTCACGATCACGGGGAAAACGGCAACAAACCAATGCCGCCCGCCGCCATTGACGGCTGATTTGGCGTGATGCCCGACATTGCCGGCAAATATCAAACAAAAAACCCTGAGAGTAGCGGTATCAAATACCGCTACGATATCAGAAAAAAACAAAACGTCCCGACAGTTTCGGGACGTTTTATTTTTTGGACTAGGCGCGCGCCACATTGACCGCCGCCGGTCCCTTTTCACCGTCAACAACTTCAAATGTCACCGCATCGCCGACTTTGAGATCGGCATATTCCACGCCTCGCAATTCTTTGGAATGGAAAAACAAGTCTTTGGCTTCCCCTTCGCGGGAAATGAATCCAAATCCTCTTTCCGTGAGAGTTTTGATTGTTCCGTTCATTTTTTTGTTGAATTTACGCACAACGGGAAACCGACCATTTTCCGTTTTCTAACTGTCTTAACACTATACACCATAACCCCTTTTTCTCCAAATTTCAGTCCCCGCCGGGCGTCGGAACACGCAACCCCAACGCCAAGATTTAATTCTTTGGCCGCCAAAACCGCCAATTCGTGCAGTTTCTTGCAATTGGCGCACCCCGATCCGATAACCTCAATTGATGTGATCTTGTCCTCCATTTTTTTTGATTATTGGCAATTAACAATTAACAATTAACAATTAACAACATTCCGACATTCTTGAGAATGTTGGAATGTTTATTCACATGCCAGAATGCCCCGGGGGCTTTGGCCCGGCGCGGTTTATTTGATTATTTTAAAAATATTTTCCGTTATCCTTTCTCCTTTTTCCGTCAGCGAATAATGAATCCAAGCTCCGTCTTTCCGTCCCTCGATCAATTCTGCTTTCTTCAATTTGTTCAAGTGGTGCGACACCAGATTTTGCGGCAAGCCAAGATGCTTGATGATCCGGCAGGCGCAATGTTCGCCGCCTTGCAAAATGCAAAGTATTTTAAGCCGGTTTTCTTGGGCCAATAACTTCAAAACCGCCGCGGCCGGCGCGAATTCTTCCTTGCGGCGGTTATTTTTGCAACATTCCGGTTTCATATATCAATCTACATTGATATTTTATCCCGTTTAAAATGTTTGTCAAATTAAAAAAACGAAGCCCGCCGGCTTCCCGAAAAATAATAAAAATTGCCACCTTCCCCCATTTCGCGCGGCAAACAACCCCCAACTCCCTCCCGCCTTTAACGAACCGCCAAATTTTCTTCGATTTTAGCACAACCATTCCTCGCGGAACCTTCAAAAACCAGAATTGACACCATTTTTATTTATTATCTCCAATTGTCAAAAAATAAAAACCGCATTTTAATGCGGAATTGAATCTAAAAAAGGGAAAGGATATAACGCTCATAAATTATTTTGTATTCGATTTGGGATGCTATGCTTCGCGTTATATCCCGTTATGAGTGTTTTTAATTCTTCTTCGCCGATATCTCTTTCGAGTTCGGCAACCACAAGAAGAGCGGTTTGCAGGTCTCCAATAAAGACCGCTGATCTCATTAACGTTTCGTATAATGACCGCTTTGCTGGCGTAATAGTCCTCATATAACCACCATAGTTCTATTAAGCCATAAACGATATTTTGTCAACAAAGAGAATAGATACAACCAAAAACCGCCAAAGACGATTTAAGTGCATTTAACTTTTCGATTGAATTAATACGAATCGTGCAATCGTCAACTTCCACGCCTACGGAATAGCTGCCCTTTTGAGCCCATACATCTATCCGCGATTTTCGTCCGGGCCAAACTTGTTTTTCTGTCCGCGAATCATAGCCGAATCGTAAAAAGTAATCTTTAATAAGCCATTGTATCTGCGAATGGTGCGGCGTATGGATTTTTAACAGATCGGAAACTAAATAATTCACATCACAAAAAATCTAGGAATTTATTTTTTCTCCGTTCTCCTCTTAAATTCTTTCTTAATATCAGAATTATTGATAGGTTTCCTGAAGAAAAAACACTTAGCTTTGTTTTCTGCTGGAACAACGTAGTCAATTAAGCTTTTACCATCAGGCGTTCCGCAATGCACTTGATGCACAAATTCTTTGCCGTATTTTTCTGAGTTGTTAAATTCGCAATAATATAAAATTTCATCTGTTTTTAATTGGAACCTGTGCGAATCCCCATGGCCAAAAAAATAAACCTCTTTTATGCTTTTATCTGCCATAATTTTTTCGATATCTTTGAAGCTTGCATTTGTATAGAAAGAAAAATCCTGTTTTCTGGATTTTATACAACGAACTAATGCCTCTAATTCATCTTTCAAAAAATTAGTTCTAAGCCATCCTTCAAGCTTAAACCAATCTGTTTGCCCTAAGATTACAACAGTATGGGCGGGTATATTTTGCTTGAATTTTTTTAAATATTGTGTCGATAGGTAGTTATTTATCGGATATATAATTACCAATATTGGCGAAAAAAAGAACTGGATAAAGTCATAGCCAAAGTAAACTAATCCATAAATAATCACGAAAAAGAGATGAACAAAAATAACCGAAACGATTGCTTTCGTACTAAAGCCCTTAAGCAGTGGAGATATTAAAGCGATAATATATGCAAAAAATAAAAAAATCCTAGAATCTGTCCTTAATAATATCTGTGCTAATATTCCTTTTGGTTTACCGTTAATCATTTGCATAATATTTAAACTTCATAGAATTTAACATTCTTTTCTTTCAGGAAATTTTTTATTATATCAACGTGAACGCAATTTCCTAGATGTAGAAACGGATGGTTAGATACTTTTTTAATTCTACCACCATCTCTAATTTCTTTTTCTTTTATGTCGAATCCTAGATGAAGATGGTGAGTCGATGATTGCATACCGTAAACAATTCCATTCTGATCAAATAATGGGCCACCGCTTTGACCCCTTAGTCCGGGAGTACTCATTTCAATGCCGTTTGGGGCTCCGGTTGTGCCCATGACTTTTCTTGTTATCATTCCTTCAATTGGAAAACGAGGAGTAATTTTTTGGCCTTGCTCTATCCATTCAATATCGTCTTTTTCTGCGTTGTATTCAAAATTAGAAAATTCTGGAAACGGAAAACCTAAGCGGCATAGAAACTTACCCTGCCTAATCAAAGAAGCATCCTTAAGAAAAGTTGCATAACCATTGTATAGAAGTTTTTGAAATCCATTGAATTCGATAATCGCAATATCTTCGGTAGGGTGCATAATCATCTTAAAACCGCTTATGTTGTCAACACAATTCATAAAATGATTCTTAATTTGTATGGTAGTTATAGGCTCGTATTTATATTTTTGCTCCAATTCTCTTAATTTTCTTCTGTATTTGCCTGCTTTTCCAGTTAAAGCATCTCTTTCTTTTTTAAAGCTTTGGAAATTATTATTTATTTGGTCGGATTGTGCAATCAAAATTGCAACATGCTTGCATGTAATTGCTTGGCCAAGTTCATTAACAAAAAAGAAGGTTGCCGCGCCAGGTATAACAATGTCGCTTCCATATTCCCGAGTAATAGTGTGTATCCCTCGGGTATAACCTGCTACTTTTTCAATTGCATCTGAGAACATTATTTTGTAATTTATTTAATTTATTTGCCTTGTTTTTTATTTCATCGGCGGCTTTCCTAAATCAGTTAATTTTTCGTTCAACTTCTCCTTTTTCTTCTTTAAAATTTCCGGTTGCACAAAATAAAAATCAAATAAACCCTCCAGTATATCAAGATTCCATTCTGCTTCTCCGGGCTCCACTTCTGCTATTTCGCCAGTAGATTTGCTTTTTGTCGGGTGTGCAGCAAAATTTCCTATATTTCTTACTGCGTCAATGCCTTCCGATAATTGTGTTGGTAATTTATTTGAGTTAATTATTTCTTCAATTTCCTTACTTAAATTATCGGGTTTAACTTTTGCTTTTTCACGCAATAAATTCTGCAGACAATGCCTACTTAATGCTGCACTTGCCTTTGGACTATCCATTAATATAAGGCAAGCTTCCGTATAATCTTGAGCAAATTCCGACGATACTTCTGTCGGCAATGGAGATCTTGATATAGATCTGGGCCTGACTAATTGCGAATATCCACGGTTATTCGTTAACCGAATAATATTTTTTTCGCAAGAAGGACACTTACAATAGCTCAAACTCCATTTTCCTTCGCAATCGTTAATTGTTATATATCTCTCGGAAGTAACTAAATCTTCCCATTCATCGAAAAAACCTTCTAAACAATGAGGGCATTTCATATTTTTTATTAAGTATAACTATTAATCTGAACTTATTATACTATCAATTAGTATAGAACAAGAGTTAGAACAAGTCAAACTGTTCTTGACTAGCTTTTTATAAAGGGATTATAATAAACGTATAAAGATATGCAAAAAAAACTTCATCCCCTACAACAACAAATTCTTGATTTGTTGGTCGAAAATTCTGACGATCCCTTGACTATAAGAGAGATACAGGATGCCGTTGGTGCCTCATCAACAAGCGTCATCGCTCATCACTTAGCCCAGCTAGAAAAGAAGGGATATTTAAAGCGTAATCCATTTAATCCGAGAGATTATCAAGTCCTGAAAGGGGGGCCGGAAAAACAAGTTACTTACATTAATTTATACGGCCTAGCTCAATGCGGCCCTGACGGTGCGATTCTTGATGGAAATCCAATAGACAGGATACCAATATCAACAAGGCTTCTTCCCTTCCCTTCGGAGGAAGCATTTATGGTAAAAGCCAAGGGAGACTCAATGGAACCTAAAATTAGCGAAGGTGATTTAGTGATTGTAAGAAAAACAAACGATGCGGATAATAACAGTATTGTTATTTGCGCGAATAAGGGTGAGGCTTTGATTAAAAAAATTAAGAAAGAAAAAGACGATATTATCTTGATTTCAATTAATAGCGAGAAACACCAGCCATTCCTCGCTGATAGAGAAAGCTTTAAAATTGAGGGGGAGGTTAAAACGGTTATCACAAACAAACTTCCTTAAAATGGAAACATTGAAAGCGTACAACATAATAGAATCAGTTAATAAATATCCAGAAGAAGCAAAAACAAAATTGCTCGACTTTTTCATTAAAGAAAAACCGAGCAATTGGAATACGGTTTTTAATATAAATGATTTATTGAATAAATTAAATTACGATCAGGTAGTCGAACTCATAGGAATATTTCATCAAAAATCAAAAGAACAAAAAAAAGTTGAACAAACCAACGAAAGAAAACATTTTGGAATTTACTATACAGATTACCAATTAGCTCGCTTTATCGTAAGGGAAACTATAAACCTTAGCCAGATTGATCCTGCTAGGGCTACCTTCTTAGAACCATGCTGCGGAAGCGGTAATTTCATTATTGCTTATTTAGATGAAGTATTATCAAAACAAAAAAATATTAACAACGCCTTAGTACAAAAAATAATAGATAATATTTATTGTGCCGACATTGACGAAGAAGCAATCAGTATAACGAAAAAAATAATTCCGCAATATCTTAAAAAGAAGTACGCAGTTTCCATAAGCGTATCAGAAAAAAATTATTTCTCGGGAGATTTACTTTTCACAATTAAAAATGGGAATATTTCAAAAAATGATCCGAAAAAGATATTTAGGTTGCCCGATGGATTCGATATTGTCATAACCAATCCCCCTTATAAGCTTCTCAAAGCGAATTCAAATAAATATGGCAATGGAGAGAATAAGGAGTTTATTGAAAATGTTGTTGATTATATTCGAAAAGAAAATATTTATTCTCTAAATGAAGGAACTTTAAATTACTATAAACTCTTCGTCGAAGAAATCATTCTTAACTATACTAATAAAAACAGCCTCATCGGATTACTAATTCCCCGGACTATATTGAACGATAAACAGTCTGAAAAATTAAGAAATTATATTATCGCCAACAGTAGACTATCAACCATATACAACATACCGGAAAAAAACGACTTTTTCCCTGATGTTGCACAGTCTTTTTGTTTTTTCTCCATTGATAAGTCTAAAAAAGGTGAGGAAATATCAATAGTGGATGAAGTTAGTAACGCTGATGATTTAAATAAAAAACCTATTTCAATCAGTATTTCTCAAGCAAAGGAAATATCATCTTCGATAATTGTGGAATCTAATATTGGCGTTAAAATACTAAAGAAAATTCACGCAAATCCAAAACTCGCTTCCATAACGCATATTGCTAATTTACGCGGAGAGCTAGATTTAACTTTGCATAAAAAATTTATCGCCGAATCGCCAACAAAATATCGTCTTATAAAAGGCGCAAATATAAGGGAATTTTCGATTGAAGAACCTAATAATTATGTTAGCGATGATTTCCTAGGATTAATAAATGGAAAACATCATTACGTAATCAATTCAAGGATTGTTTGTCAGCAAATTTCAAATATTAACTCTTCAAAACGCTTAAAGTTTGCATTTGTACAGCCTAATTATGTTTTAGGTAATTCCTGCAATTTCATAGCCTTGCAAATGTCCAATAGCCTTTTTAAAACAAAAGATGTTTCCCTCTACTATCTTTTGGGGATATTGAATTCTTTTTTAATGGATTGGCGTTTTAGGTTATCGAATTCAAACAATCACGTTTCTAATTACGAACTTAATGATTTGCCGATTGTTGTAAATGGCAATAAAGGGATAATCGACAAAATCGAACGTATTTCTAAAGACCTAATAAAAAAACCTGATGATAGTTTAATGCGAGAAATGAACGATTTAACTTTGAAATTATACGGTTTAGATGATCAGGAAACTGCTTATATAAACTCTCGCTACGTAAAAATATAAATTTTATTGAGATAGACATGGTATACAATCACATAACTTATTCTCTGAGTGAGCTGGATCTAAAAATGGTTCGTAGCGTGCCGCCTGGAGGAAATTGGAAAAATATACCCGAGGATATACCCTCCGAAAGGTTAAAACAAATTCGCAAAACTGGCGGGCGCACTACCCTGTACGGGAGAATGGTATGGGAAAAACCGAGCTATACAATAACGACATATTTTAACAGGCCCGGAAATGGCACATATATCCACCCGGATTTTGACAGAGTTATCACTGCCAGAGAAGCGGCAAGGCTTCAATCTTTTCCCGATGACTTTATTTTTAAGGGGTCGAAAGGATCTTTTTGTGTTCAAATCGGAAATGCCGTTCCTCCGCTTTTATCTTTTTCTTTCGCCGAAAAAATCAAAAAAGAAACCGGAGCAAAGAGATTGGTAGATTTATTTTGCGGTGCAGGTGGATTAAGCAAGGGTTTCGAATGGGCGGGTTTTGATATTATTGCTGCAAATGACAATTATCATGAAGCTTGCGAAACTTATAAAATCAATCATACACAAACTAAACTTGTCGAAGGCGACATAACCGATAAGAAAATTAAAAATGCTTTATATGAGGCTATTGGCGATATTAAAGCTGATATTATCGTTGGGGGGCCGCCATGCCAAGGATTTTCGTATGCAGGAAAAAGATTTATAGATGATCCGCGCAATTTCTTATTTCGGGAATTTGTTGACGTAGTCAAGAAGGTAAAACCGTCTATTTTTCTTCTGGAAAATGTCGAAGGAATTATAACTAGCAATGAGGGAAAAACTTTCGAAAGCATCAAGGAGAGTTTTAAGGCATTGGGCTATAAATTAGCAGGAAAAAAAATTCACGCCGTTACATACGGGGTTCCACAAAAGAGAAAACGTATTGTTTTGATCGGGGTCAAAAAAGGAAATCCTGAAAGTTTATTCCCTGATCCGGTGATAGAAGATGAAAAAAAATTTGTTTCAGTTAGAGATGCTATCGGCAACCTGCGAAGCCTACCGATTGGAGATATGATGGCAGATGAAAATCCTAATCCTGAAACAGACTATCAAAGGATGATGGCCGGATTGATGCACCCTAGAAAATTCATAAAAAATATTCGCGAGAATTAAGATTGATCAAATTGCGTTTCCGCATCGTTCGCCAGCGAAACAAATGCTTCCAAGATTTTTGAATCCGCCCTTTTAATATTTTTGGTTTCCAATACCAAAAGAATTTCACTAATAATTTTATCAATCGTTGGATTGTTCCACTTTTTTTGGTTCCTATTTGCCTTATTTTTGTAATCAGCTAATGATTCAAACGCAACGCGGATACATCTGGTTGCATTTTTCTTTTTATTTGCGCTTGATAACTCCTTGGGAATAATTTTCCCAGGGCCGGCTTTGGGATCAAATTCTTCAAATTTATAATCCCAAAATGAGTATTCAGGATGCAAAAAACACTTAAGATAGTCATCAAAACCAGCCTCGCTAATCATTGAGAAGATGATCAGAATGTGATGAAGATTAGTTCTCATCAATTTGCTGAGCAGGAGAGCATCATCCTCTGTTTGAACTTTATTCTTTAATCTATCCCAAATTGATTTAGAGTGCCAAGAAATAACAATTTCGCCTGATTTCTCATCAGCTATGAGCTGCTTAACGTCGGAAAGCGTAATTCTGTTATTCTTTTTACTATTACAGTTTTTGCAAAGTGGATTAAACTTGGGACGATGTGTAAATCCTAGCGATATTGGGCCTATGTGATCTGCCGTCATTTTTCTTTCCTTGCCGCAATCTGGACATTTCATTAACGGAGCATACCCCTGATATTCGCCCATTAGGCGATTAGACAGATTCCAATTCCCATCAGCCCAATTCTCATACGCTCTACGATCTTGCGTGTACCGAGAAAGATTAGCTTTTAGCCGCCCTGTGTCTTCCTTGCTTCTGCAGCAACCATTGTAAGTATGGAAACCATCAAGCCGATCTGGCGGATTGCTCATTACTCCCGGGCTAAGCCTAGATTGCCGGTTATTTTCAATAAAAGAAAGGATATCTTTATCATCAACGTTAGCTGGTATATTAAATATTTTCCTTATTTTTGCATAACTATCCTTTGAGGTTTTATTAAGACGGCCAATTGTCTGACCTATGGTTTCTTGGTATGGTTTTAGCTTTAATTTTGAAAAAGCAGAATTAATCTTTTTAAGCGTATTTTTATTTGGATAAACATAGAAAATGCTTAATTTTTTTCCACAAATTTGGCACGGTTTAAAACCGTGAAGTTCTTTCGGGTGTATGGCACGCGCAACGTCCGCTCGGTCATTAACGCCTAGTTCTTTTATCTTGCTATCCCACCATTTTGCACGTTGCTTATCTGACGGAGAAACCCATTTAATCTTTCCGTTGCCGTTAAACTTATTCGGCATTGAGGCATAGTTTGGATGAGAAACTATTATCTTCATGTAGCCGGCAAATTTCCGATCCCAAGTCCGTTTAATTCTTTTAGCCATATCTTATTCGATAAAAAAACTTAGATCCTTTTTATAAACCTTTGCAAAATCTTTGAGCTGAATTATATCAATCTTTCTTTGACCAGCTTCAATTTTCGAAACGTAAGATTGAGATTTCCCAATCAATTTTGCAACTTCGGCTTGGTCTAGATCGGCCTGAGCACGAGCTTGTTTCAACCTCCCTATTATTAATAAGTGATCTTTTGAATAAATAGTTTTCCCCATATTTAGCATTTGTTATATATATGATATATTCCATATTGTAATATTCCAAAATGGAATATAGATATGCTTTTATACTTTATTTGACTATCATTACATTTATAAAAAAGCGAAGCCTGCTGGCTTCGATTTATATATTTTAAATGCAAAATTATCCCCTTTTACCCCCCCACCTTGCGGCCAAAATGCGTTGGCCTGAGCCCAATTCGAGCCCGGCTGCCCCTTTGCGGGCGGAGTTTTTTGGCGCGCAAAAATGTTATGTTTAAATATAACATAAATATAACATTTTTATTTTCTTGAATAACCACATTCAACCTTGAAGCGCAGTCTTTGTCCGCAACACTTACTTTTTGAGATCAGGTAAACGAGCGAACAATTGACTAAAAGCAAATAATCCGATATAATAGCAATATGTTAATTATGATAATGTCAAATTCGCGAGAGCCCATTGCGCAAACTGCTTGCGGGCCTTTTGTATTGTCATAATTTTTTTCATTTGGAATAAAATAATTTTGGCAATACGCCCCGCAAGCGGGGTTTTTGTTTTGCGTAAAATTAATTATTCTACTATGAAATCCAAAAACAACTCGATTTTTCATCTAACGAGGCATCGTTCAGATGTCTCAATTGCCATGAAATCATCTCAAACCAAGCATGGGGCACCAGCCATCGCAACCACTGCCCATTATGTCTTTGGTGCAAACATGTAGACTTGAAAACTCCGGGAGACCGGCGTTCCGAGTGCCAGGCAAGAATGAAACCGATTGGTTTAACAACAAAGACTAAGGGAGAATTAGCTATCGTTCACGAGTGTTTGAAATGCGGCAGATTATCTTCAAATCGCATCGCCGGAGACGACGATCCGTATTCAATACTCTCCTTGCTTGATTTGCCGGTCCAAAACCGAAGAATTCCGATGCTGGCTCTGGAAGACCGGGAGCAAGTATTAACAGCTTTGTTCGGTTATAATCATCCGGATATATAACCAAGAAAAACCCACGAAAGTGGGTTTTTCTTTTGTTTTTTTTAAATCCAATTACCGCCGAGAATCGGTCGCCTGATTTAGCATAGGCATGCTGGCCGTCTGGGACGAAGTTGGTCGCGTAAAACTCGCTATGCTTGCCACGCGACTCGCGTAAAATATTACTTGAATTATATGAAATAAGTACTTCAAATGCCCGGCTGTTAAGCCGCGTGATGAGGAGTATGGCGACGAATTTTACGCGGCTACGGGCATTATGTAGCGTTAGAACCGCTATTCAACTAGACAATAACACAAATAAATTTTATAAAATAAAGGCGGTTTGATATTATCTCACCGCAACGAATTGATATATTGGCTTTAAAGTCGTGTTGGTAGCTTGTCCCACCAATTGCATCCGGCTTGTGGCACAGAAGTATAACCCCAGTAGGTATCATTACCTTCAGCTGGAACGGCAGGAATAAGCCAGCCGATTTGGTCACCTTCACCTTTTTTCATCATTTTTCCTGACACCATTTTTCTTACATTATGACTGTTTCACCAATTCCATGTGGATTTTTTTTGCTTCCGGATCGGTTAATCCAACATACGAAATCCTAATAGTATATTTGATTTTATCTCCAGTACCAAAAGAATCTTTTATCTGTATGCTCCAAATTTTATCATTGCCGATCCTGTTCTTTATCGATTGAATATACTCATCCGGATTATCGTTAATTCCCAGTTCCACATTAATATCCAAAGGTACAAGTTTATTAGATAGCTCAACCACCGGATTCACCCCCCCGCCTTTTATCCCCAAAAGTTCATCAACATTTATTTCTGCGAAATAAGCATTCTTCGACGCAATAACTTCCGGTTTTAATTTATAAATGACCCCGCATTTCTTCCCATTAACTTCAATCATCCAACAATTATGTCGGTTACTCACTTCCGGAATAATTTCCGGCTGCCTGTAAATTATATCCGTACGGCCCAACATCCGCACCACCCTCTCAACACTTGATTTAAATGAATCTAAAACCTTCCCATCACCGCAAACAAATAATCCTAAGCTTTCAAATTCGTGGAATCCTCCGTTGCTTTTACCAAAAACCTTCCCAATCTCAAATAAATTAATAATTTCGATATTCTTTTTTAAATACTCGCGCGCTTGCCGTAAAAGCCCGTTCAATAATGTCTGCCTCAATTCCGGATGATTCTCGTTTATGGCGTTCTCTGTTTCAATTGCTTCCCATGGTAAATAATTTGCTTTTTTGCTTTCGCCTCTTTCTGTTAACGGCAATGATAATATCTCGTCAAAACCGCAAGAACTCAAAATTTCCTGGATTTTTTGCGAAGCCAAAATACGTTTTGGCGTAATATCCGGGACAACTTCAAACAACGGCGGTTTATTAACGGGAATTTTATTGTATCCGTAAATCCTGATTACTTCTTCGTACAAATCCTGCGGATATGACAAATCGGTCCTATATGAAGGACAAACTACCGAATGAATATTATTTTCGCCGGTTTCTTCAACTTCAAATTCAAGCCTCTTCAATATATCCAATCCAACCACAGGTGCAATTTCTATGCCTGCGTAAATTGTTGGCATCGTCACGTCAAACTTAATTGACTTGTTTACCTTTTTTATTGGATAATATTCGAAAATTTGCGAAACTAATTCGCCGCCACAAATATCTTTCAGCATACCTATCATCAAATCCATTGCGAATTCGGCTCCTTCCGTATCAAGATCTTTCTCCAAACGATTACTTGCTTCGGTTGTAAGCTTTGTACTTCGCGAATCGCGCCTTATAGCCGCACCATTATAAACGGCCATCTCCGCTACAATATCGGTTGTATTTAAATCAATGGCCGCCGCCTGCCCTCCAATAATACCTGCCAGCGCTAAAATTTTCTCATCATCCCTGATTACCAATTCATTCTTCTGCAGTAGCTCAATTGCTGAACCATCCAAAGTGGTAATTTTTTCATTTTTCCGAGCATTTGACCATCTCAAAGTTCCATTCAATTTTTTGTTATCCAGCAAATGCGAAGGATAACCTGTAAAAATCATTATGTAATTTGAAATATCAACAAGCGCATTCTTGCTATTTATATCGTAAACTTCCAGAAATTCCTGAAGCCATTGCGGCGATTGCTGGTTTCTAACTCCTGACATCCGCAAGGCAATAATTCTTTTAATCCCGTTATTTTTTGCCTCAATTTTGATCGGTAAAACCGGCAATCCCTGCCTACCTTCAACTTTTCTCCCGGATAAAATCATCTTTAACCCATAATAAGCAGCTACTTCCCGCGCAATTCCCAAAACTGAAAAACAATCCGCCCGATTTTGCCGTATTTCAAAACTTAAAAGATAATCTCTTTTGCCCTGATATTCTATTTCTTTAAAATCATCCATCATAAAACCGCAAAATGTCATCGCTTCGCCGATTTCTTTTGGTTTTGCTTTTAATCCCGGAATCAATTGTAATAATTGGCTATAAATTACTTTCATATTCGTAATATTTGTAACCTAGATTGCCCCCTAAGAGAGTTCTGATATCGGTAATATTGTATTTGGCCATCACCCATCTGTCCAAACCCAGCCCAAACGCAAATCCCATCCACTTGCCATTGTCGATTCCTGCCATTTCCATCACGCGCGGATGGATTATTCCTGCACCGCCCATCTCAATCCAGCCAATCCCTTTGCACAATGGGCATCCCCTGCCTTTGCAATTAAAACACTGCATATCCGGCCCAACTCCCGGTTCAACCTCCGGATAGTATTTATTTCTGTACCTAGTCACCACGTCCCTGCCATACATCTTCTCGAAAATCATGTTCAAGGTACCGAATAAATCTTTCAAGCTTAATCTTTCCAATACTGCGACTCCCTGATAATGATGAAAAATGAAATGATTGCTTTTGTTTACTTTTTCATTCCTGTAAACCCTGCCTGGTGAAACAATCTTAAAGGGCGGTTTATAATTTGCTAACGTTCTTGATTCGATTGAGGACGTCTGGGTTCTCAGCAAAATATTCGGTTCTTTAATATATATTGTATCCTGCATTCCCCGGGCCGGATGATCGTCCGGCACATTCAATCTTTTGAAGCAATATTCGTCTTCCTCAATCTCCCGTCCATCCATTATGCTGTAACCCATCGACGTAAAAATCGCATTCATCTCATTGATTGTGTTGGTAATCGGATGCAAATGGCCGATCTTGGGAATTTTATATTCAAACCGTTCCGCGTCCTGGACCAATATCTTTTCCTGTACCGCCTGGCCGTTTTTGGAAAACCGAGCCTCCGCCTCTTGCACCCGACATTCAATGTCCCGAACATAGGCGTTTATTTCCTGCCCTATCCTTTTTCTTTCCTCCGACTCAAGATCCTTCATCTGGCTGAATATGCCGCTAATTTTTCCCTTCTTGCCTAAATATTGCGCCGAAAAAGCCTTCAGATCCTGAAGGCCGTTAATCTTATTTAGATCGGCTTCAACTTCCTGTTTTAATTCCGATAAATTCATAAATCAAAATCAACAAAAAATAATATCAGATACAGCGAGTCCGGCATTAATTCTACCCGATTTAAGCAAATAATCAAGATTGACTGACCGCAAACTGACTCAAACGCCCAATAATTATGGGCCGGCTTCTTTTTGGATATCAAATCTTTGAGTTTATTTCATTGATTGCAGATTCTCCAAGGTCTGCGAGCAATTCAAGGCAATGGAAATAACGATCTTCCAGTGAAAACCCGTTTGTAAATCCTAGTTTTGAATCCAGATATTCAAGGCTCAACCCCTCATTCCTTAATTCTAAATATTTTTTAAAACTAACAGAAACAAGAACCTTGGCCAACATCAAATCATTCTCCGTAAGATTTGACGAATTCAGATAAAGCTCAGTAAGTCTTTGGACATAAGTCGCAATGCCTTTTTCCCAGGAATAGACCAAACTTGAAAAAGATTTTGGCAAAAAATCGATGTTGTCATTTGCTCTCAAATCACCTTGTTCAAAAAAATATACGCGCTTTACTTCATTAACATCGGGATTCTTGATAAGAAAAGCCAAAGTTTCAAAATATTCATCCGGTGTTACATTTGAAAACGCCGCCGCATTTGTTTTGATCATCGTCAATGCTTCGACAAAAGTGTTAGCCGAAAAATAACTTTTTACGCTTGCTATGCTGGCTTGTCGGCCAATTAAAGTACTTATAAGTGCGGAATCTTCATCTTCTATAGTATTTTGCTGTTTTTCTGTTGCTTTTGCGCCAGTTTCTGCAAACGATTTTCCTACAAAATTTAGAACGATATAAGTTGCCTCCAATAAGGGCAGATTATCTTGCTGATGACATTCTTTATCCCCATTTTTAAAATTATAAATGAATTCAACGGCATCTTTGACTTTTTTTGAAACCGATCCTTCATTCATAAAAAAATTGTAACTTTTTTGCCGGTTAGCGGTCATTCCATTGCGCAAATAGTAATAATGGATAAGGGGTGTGAGACCAAAATATATCGCTACTTCTTTTATTGATGCAGATGTGGTCTCGTTGGCGGGGTCAAAAACATTTAGCAGTCGGTAAAAATTTTCCTTAAGCCATCCAATACCGCCAGCCCGATAAAGAAAATCATGCCCAGGGATTGATCTTTCCTGGTAAGTCAGCCGTCCCGATAAAGTTTCGGAATTATTAAACATATTTGAAGCAAGAATATGATTTGGACATATTCTTTTCATGTAATCAAGTCGATTTAAAAGTGTGCCGTGAAAACCAATGTTAATTTTTTTCGAGGCACCATTTTCCATGGCTTGTCCTTAATGCAATAATCAATTGCAGTATCCTTATTCTCTAAACTTTCTGCTATTTTTCGAAATATTTCTTTAATCGCATCAAGATCTTTTTTGTTTAAAAAACTTTTATTTACATAAAAATGAATGTCGAAGTCCTGGTATTCTTTATTTTTAAAATTTTGGTTGTTCGCGGAACTTCCAATACAAAAAACCGCCTCGAGGCTTGGAATGTATTTTTTTAACGCCCATCCTTCCTCTGCAAATCGGTGTTTAACGGACGAAATTATTTTTTCCATACAATTTATTTATCAATTTAAAAAAAGAAACTGCTATGCGCTCCATGTTAAGCCGCGTGATGAGGAGTATGGCGACGAATTTTACGCGGCTGGCCGTCCGGGACGAAGTTGGAACGGCACTGCTATTGCAATTTTGAATTAAAATAAAAAAAGCTCCATTAATTTACGCTTTGTTCAGCGTACTTTCGCAACCTGAACATATCCTCGCGGTTGGAAATGCCGCCAGCCTCTCGGCGGGAATATCGCGGTCGCAATTTTCGCATTTTCCATATGTACCGTTCGCGATCTTGCCAAGCGCCACGTTGATATCGGATAATTTTTGTGCCAAGATCTTTGCGACAGCCAATTGCTTTCCGTATTCTTCGGATTCGTCAGTTTTAGTTTCACGAGCTTCATGGCCCGTCTCGCTACCGCTGGAAGTGAACTTGCTTTGCCACTCGCTTGGATTTTTCTTGCTTTGGACGGCGATTTTTGCCAGCTGGCTTGAAATTTGCCGCTTTTCGTTTTCGAGTTCGGACTTATATTTTTCCAACAATTGTTTTTCCATTTTTTATATTTTAAAGTTTAAGTTTGTTAACATATACATCTTAACACAAAAACCGCTAATTCCTAAGCGGTTTTGCTAAAATTCCTTGGCTGCCGGACCTGGATTCGAACCAAGATAAACGGAGTCAAAGTCCGTTGTCCTACCATTAGACGATCCGGCAATTTTACAAAACGGGTTTATTATAGCGCAAAAACAATAAAAATCAATAAAAGCAACAAAAAAAATTGGCGTTTTCCGGATAGCGGACATTCCAACATTATTGAGAATGTTGGAATGTTTATTAACGACAGATGGTTTATTTTAATGTTCCGCAGAATATCAAAATGCTTTTTGGGGTGCAAACCAAAAATCAGGGGTTGAACCCCTGATTTTTGAATTTTACAATTCTTAAACGGTATTTTTTCGGTGCATCGCAAGATTACAGGGAGCAGGATTCAACAAGGGCGATTTCCAGAGGAAGTTGCGGGATGGGAGAATATTTGATCTTGCCTTGCGCTTCCAGGAAAATATCAATGATGTTTTTGATTTTTTCTTCGCCCATTGCCAGGGTTTGCGTCCGCAGGACTTCAAATTCTTCGTCGGTCAGGCCGGCAATCATTACGTTGTCGTTTTTTGCGTCTTTGGGACCGACAATTGCCAGAACGAGCGCGTGGCGCAAATAATTCAGCAAGCTTTTGCCATATTCGGCAACATCATAGCCTTTTTCAATGATTTCGTTTAGATGGCTCACCGCCGCCGCCGCGTTTTTTTCGGCAATAAACCGCGTTAATTCCGCGGCGGATTTGGTTTCGGTCATTCCCAGGAATTCGCGGATGTCGGCGGCGGCAATGGCGGATTTTTTTTGCGCCGCCAGCGTCAAGACCTGCCCCAACAGGCTTTCGGCGTCGCGCATTGAACCGCCGGCGGAAAGCGCAATCAATTCCAGCGCGGCTTTCTCAACCTTGATTTTTTCGTTACTGGCCAGTTTTTGCAGGCGCCCGACCAGTTCGGGCAAAGACAGTTTGCGGAAATCAAACCGCTGGCAACGCGACATAATCGTGGGCAGGATTTTGTGCAGTTCGGTGGTGGCCAAAACGAAAATCGCGTGCGCCGGCGGCTCTTCCAAAGTTTTGAGCAGGGCGTTGGCCGCGTCTTTGGAAAGTTGGTGGCATTCGTCAATGATGAACACTTTGTATTTCATTTTTGCCGGCGCGAATTTGATGCCCTCGCGCAGTTCACGGATGTCGTCAACGCCGCGGTGCGACGCCGCGTCAATTTCAATCAAGTCTATCGCCCGTCCGCTTTGGATTTCCGCGCAATTGGCGCACCGGTTGCAGGGCTCGCCGCTGTCTGCCGCGCGATTGAGACAATTGACCGCCTTGGCAATCACGCGCGCGGTGGTGGTTTTGCCGCAACCGCGCGGTCCGGAAAACAAATAGGCGTGGGCAACTTGCCCGCTTTTAATCTCGTTTTGGATGGTTTTGGTAACGTGTTCCTGTCCAATAACGTCGGCAAACGCCTGCGGCCGGTATTTGCGATAAAGCACTAAATTTTTCATAAATATAGGTTAAAGTTATATCGATTTTTCAATTCTCAGCTTTGATTAAGTTTTTAATTATCATTTAAACAAACAAATTACAGTGTCTTGTCGCTATTTAAATCATTTGGCAAAATTCTATTGCGGATTCTCCGATTTTTGCCATTCTTTCCTCATGTTTATGTTTGCTTGATGATTGATTTATTGTTAATTCAATGAAAATTGAAAACTGAAAACTGTATTATTTTTTTTCAAACACCAAAATTTTGTAGCCGAAAAAGTTGAAGATGAAAACCGCCATTATCGCGCCGATGCCGCCCAGATTCGCCCAAAGCTCGGCGCCGATTTCCCATTGCGGCCCGATTTGATTGACGATGACGTCGGCGATAAAAATATTGAGCGCCAATCCGGCAAGAGTGATGGCAAAGAATTTGCCGAATTCGCGTTTCAGATTTTGCCGGTTTTTGTTTTTAAACGCCCACAGTTTGTCGGGAAAATATTTCAGCGATGTGGCGGCGGCAAAAGATATTCCCTTGGCCGCATTGAAACCGGCGCCGGATGCCGCTCCGCTCAAAATCATAAAGAGGTTAAGCAGGGCCAGATCAAGTATCGCGGCCATCGCTCCCACCAGCAAAAATTTGGCCAACTGGTAAATTGCCGGAAACTTTTTGCCGATCAGAAACGCAATTTGCAGGCCGAGATCCGCAAGCAAAGGAAAAATGATCAACAAAAGCCATCGCCATCGGACGAAACTTTCCGCTATCAAGCCGCCCGAAGATTGTCCCAAAATATAATAAAAATAAACCGCCACGCCGCCGCCGATACCCGCGGCAATGATTGCGTCATTTGCCTCCATTTTTGAATATTTTTCGTTTTTGGATGCCATTGCCGATTTTACCACAGATTGGCTTTCGCGGACATATTGACAAGGATGGGTTGGTTTTGTTATGCTGGAAGAGCAAGGCTATGAACAAGAAACTTCATTCAAAAAAACCGGCCGGTTTGTGTATGTTCCTCTCGTAAAGAGCGGCCGGTTTTGGTGAATTTGTTTGCAACAACGTATGCTACCGCGCCTCTCTTTACGGGAGGCGCGTTTCAATTTAAAAATTTAAAAATTAAAAAATTAAAAATAACAGTTATGAAAATATTGGAAACAATCGGCAATACTCCGCTGGTGGAAATTGAAAAACTCAATCCCAACCCGAAAGTGAAAATCTATGCCAAATTGGAAGGCGCCAATCCCACCGGGTCAATCAAAGACCGCATCGCCTTGGCGATGATTGAACATGCCGAAAAGACCGGCGTGCTGAAAAAGGGGAAAACGATCATTGAGGCGACGAGCGGCAACACCGGCATCGGGATTGCCATGGTGGCGGCCATCAAAGGCTATAAGACGATGATCGTTCTGCCCGAATCAATGAGCGTGGAGCGGCAGAAAATGATACTGGCTTTCGGCGCCGAACTGATATTGGTCAAGCCGGAAATGTGGCGCGACGGCGCGGTGGCAATGATCAAAGAAATGGCCGCCAAAGACAAAAAATTGGTGATGCTCAACCAGTTTGACAACGAGCAGAACTGTTTGGCGCATTATTACACCACCGGCAAGGAAATTGCCAGGCAAGTTCCGGAAAAAATTGATTATTTGATCGCCGGACTGGGCACCGGCGGCACGATCACCGGCATCGCGCGCCGGCTGAGGGAAAAACATCCCGCAATGCGCGTCATCGGCATCCAGCCCTATCTGGGTGAAAAAATAGAAGGATTGCGCTCGGTGAAATCCGGCGCGATTCCCAAAATTCTGGAGCCTTGCCTGCCCTGCGGCGACCATCGCAAAAGCCTGATTGACATCGTGATTGAAATTCACGAGAAGGACGCCGTCAAAACCGTCCGCGATCTGGCGGCAAAAGAAGGAATTTTTGTCGGGCAAAGCTCCGGCGCGGCGATGTTTGCCGCCGCCAAGTATGCCAAAAAAGCGGGAAAGGGAACGATTGTTACCGTCTTCCCCGACCGCGGGGAAAAATATTTGAGCACCGGAGTTTTTCTTCGTCAGAAAAACAACACTAAACCTTAACAAATTCCATGGACAATATTCTTGACACTATCGGCAGGACGCCGCTGGTGGAAATCAAAAAATTAAATCCCAATCCCGCCGTCAAAATCTTTGCCAAATTGGAAGGGTTCAATCCGGGCGGGTCAATGAAAGATCGCGTGGCGCGGGCGCTGATTGATGATGCCGAAAGATCCGGCGCGCTGAAAAAAGGAAAAACGATCATTGAGGCAACCAATGGCAACACCGGCATCGGGATTGCCATGGTGGCGGCCATCAAAGGCTATAAAACCATCATCGTGTCGCCGGAAAATGCCAACCGGGAAAGAAAAAAGATTATTGAGAGCTTCGGTGCGCAAGTGATTGAAGTGAAGCCCGAACTCTGGCGGCAAGGTGCGCTGGATCTGGTGGAGGAAATGGCGGCCAAGGACTCTTCATTGGTGGTTTTGGATAAATTTTCTGCCAAGCAAAATTGCGCGGTGCATTTTAACACCACCGGCAAAGAAATCGTCAAACAAACCGGCGGACAAATTGATTACTTCATTTCCTGCATCGGTACCGGCGGGGCGATTTCGGGCATTGCCCGCCAACTGCGGCAAAATTGGCCGCAAGTGAGGGTGATCGGCATCCAGCCCAAGATTTGGGGCGCCGATTCTTCCATTGAGACCGGAATATTTCCGCCCATCCTGAACTCAAACCTGCCCTGCGGCGACCATGATAAAGTGATGGTGGACATTATCGTGGAGATCGGGCAAACCGATGCCTTTCAGATGGCCGGAAGAATCATCCGGGAGGAAGGGATTTTTGCCGGCGCCAGCTCCGGCGCGGCGATGTTCACCGCCGCCGAATATGCCAAAAAGATGGAAAAGGGAACGATCGTCACCGTCTTCCCCGACCGCGGCGAGCATTATCTTGCCACGGAAATGTTCCAGAATTGAAAAAACCGCATCGGCGCTACCGATGCGGTTTTTTGTTTCCGTAAAATTATTTTTCGGAGAGTTTGTCGCGCAATCCGCGAATGGCTTCCGCCGCGGCATCTTTGCCTCCCAAGCCGAACGCCAAACCGAATGCCAGCGCGAACATTCCCACGAACCCGGTAATCACGGTGCTGATAATGGTTTCTGCCACGCCCAATTGGAGCAGGATTGCCATCACCGCGAAAGTATAGATTGCCGCGCGGACGATCGCTCCCAACAGGTTGCTGTATTTGATCTCCAATCTTTTCACCGACGCTTTGATGACCTTTTCCAAAATGTCGGCCACGATGATTGATACCACGAAAATCGCCGCGGCCACAATCACATTGGGCAACCACTCAAGCACGCGGGTCAAGAACACCGCAAACGCGCTTAATCCCAAAATTTCCACAAATATCTGCAAGAACACGATCACCAAAATCCATTTCAAAATCGCACCCAAAAATTCGGAAGGATGCACTTTGATTTCGGCGTTTTCCAGAGCGGCCTTCCAGCCGCTTTTTGAGAACAGCGAATCAAAATTGATCTTCTTGAGGATGTTGGCGGTGATCTTGCCCATTCCGGAAGCGATAATCCAGCCGATGCCGAAAACGATCAAGCCGATCGCCAATTTGGGCAAAAACAGCAGGGCGCCTTCCCAAACATTTTGGAGGGCCTGCAGAGTGATTGCCGACCAATCATTGGTGATTGTCATATTTTTTTGTTTTAAACTTATTTCTTAATATTATACCTCGCGCCCGACTTCGGCGCAATGACGGACCCGGAAAAGGCCCGGTTTTATGCTTATATTATAATATAGATATTTATTGTTTGTCAAGACAGACGGAGATTTTACCATGATTTGCCGCCGATAAAATAGATGCAAATATCATCGCCGATAGGAGCCCGATTATGGGACGATATTGTTCCGTTGGGACCTCCGGAGCACACCGAGGTGTTCCATATTCCCGTTTCGCAAGACGTGGCGCAACTTGAACAAGGTTCGGGGCAACCATCGTAATAATAAGCATGGCCCCAAGGATCATCTCCGATTCCGGGAAGATAATCGGCCAGATAAGTTCTAAAATTCGCGGCGCTGTTTATGTTTCCCGGAGAAGGATATTTTCCGGTTCTCGCTTCCATCATCATAATTGCCCGGTATATCGCGCTGACTTCGGAGCGGGCTTTGGCGATCCTTGCGCTTTCCCTTATGCCTTGCGTGGCCACTAAAACCATTCCCGACAACGTGCCGATAATCGCGATCACCACCAACAATTCAATTAATGTAAAACCACTGTGATCGTTTTTCTTTTTTTGAATAATCCCCATTATTCTTTGATCTGAAACTTTAAAAGACGATAAAAGGACATTCCCGATGATCGGCAAGTATTTTATTCAACTGTCAAACTCCCGGGGCTTCATTGTTCCAAAAACATTGGTGGACCTTGCCGGATTTGAACCGGCGACCTCCTCATTGCAAATGAGGCGCTCTGCCAACTGAGCTAAAGGCCCAACGATTAGCATTGATTGCGGGACAATTAGCGGTCCCTCCAATACAAATACACAATAACAAAAAAGAGACAAAATGCAATGCGGTTAGCGCGTTGCTTTAATGGCCGGGCTTGCTATGATGGCGTAATAATCAAAATAATTGAAAATTATGAAATTCAACCGTTGGGGCGTAGTGGCGGGGGCGTTGCTGATTCAGGTGAGTTTGGGGGCGATTTATATTTACAGCGTTTTCAAGCCGGCATTGAAAAATCATTTTCCCGATTGGTCAGCGACGGATTCAGCGCTTCCGGCACAGATCCTTTTGGCGGTGGGCGCGTTGAGCATGGTCATCGCGGGAAAAATACAGGACAAGATCGGACCCCAAAAAACCGCGATTGGCGGGGCGGTAATTTTGCTTTTGGGGATGTATGTTGCGGCCAAAGCGCAAACTTTGGCGCAGTTTGTTTTTGGGTTTGGCGTTTTGGGCGGCCTTGGTATTTATGCGGCTTATGTTTGTCCCATTGCCACTTGCGTCAAGTGGTTTCCGGACAAGCGCGGGTTGATCACCGGATTAGCGGTGGCGGGATTTGGGGCCGGCGGCTTGGTATTCGCGCCGCTGGCGGTTTATCTGATTGGCAAGATTGGCATTATGGCGGCGCTGTTTTACTTGGGCTTGATTTATTTTTTGGTAATTATCGCCGGAGCGCAATTGATGCGCTTGCCGCCGGCGGGATATTGTCCCGCAGGCTGGATGCCGCCGGCGGCGGCCGATGGCCGGAAAGTTGATTACACGACCAAGGAAATGATTAAAACCTGCCGGTTTTGGATTTTATGGATTACTTATTTTATTGGTTGTACCGCCGGATTATTGGTGATAATGAATTTGGTGAATATCTGGCAAGCACAAGCCGCGTCCGGACTAACAAAGTTTTCCGAAATCATTACCGTGGCACAATTTTCGCAGATTTTGGCGCAGGGAACGCTGGCGGTGATGGCGGTTTCCATCTTCAACAGCTTGGGGAGGATCGCGTGGGGACGGATTTCGGACAAAAACGGGCGGGAAAAAACTTTGGCGGCGGTATTCGCGCTGTGTGGAGTTATGCTGTTGGTTTTGGGAGGATTGAACAGTTTTTGGAGTTTTGTCGTTGCCGCATCCGCCATCGGTTTTTGCTTCGGTGGTTTTTTGGCGCTTTATCCGGCGATCACTGCGGATTATTTCGGTTCAAAAAATATTGGCGCCAATTACGGTCTGATGTTCTCGGCATACGGTGCCGGCGGTCTGCTCGGACCGTGGCTGGCGCCGAAGTTAATGTCTGCCGCGCAAAATGTTCCCCATCAAACCGCCGCCGCGAATGGCCAAATCATCGTCAAATTGTTTGAAACCGGCAGTTATTCAACATCGTTTTTTCTTGCCGCAATTTTATGTTTCGTTGCGGTATTTTTGGTTTTGCGATTAAAAACAAAATCCTTTTAACAGGATTTTGTTTTTAATCGCAATGACGCAGTCGGATCGGAGTTTATCCCGATTTCAAGAGGGAGCCTCCGTCTTTCGCGATTCGTGAGCGGAAAATTTTAGCAAAAATTTTCATCAGGACGGCCGCTTGTCCCGAATAAAGTGAAGGATCATGCCGCTTAATTGTGGGCGATGAAGGAACCCGCCTTCGTTGAAACTTCGGCGAGGCAAAGTCGGACCTTCGGCCTCCGTCTTTTGCGATTCGTGAGCGGAAATAATTTTATGTTCAAGTATTAGTTTTTTGGTGGGCGCGGAAGGAATCGGACCTTCGGCCTCCGTCTTATCAGGACGGCGTTATACCACTTAACTACGCGCCCCTGCGCCCACCAAAGAACTATTAAATTGAAAATTATTTCATCAGGACGGCGTTATACCACTTAACTAATCGCCCGAAAACCGAATGATCAACGGCCAAACAGTTTGTTTATAACCTATTTTTTCTTTCTTTTCAAGACGCCGCCGGCAGATTTGTTTTGAACCTTTGATTTTGCCGTTTTCGTTTTTTTGGGGCGGGATGAGGAAAAATTGCCGATAATTATTTCCGGGTTGATTTTTTTGAGGCCGCCAGAAGTGATTTTCAGCGAAGCTTCATAGCTTCCCGAAGGCAGGATAATTTTGGGCGCTTCCAGCAATTTCTTGTCGCAAAAAACTTTCACGTTCCACAACCCGGCAAACGGCGGAATCGCGCCCGGGTCAATGCCTTTGAAAGTTTCAACGATCGCTTTTTCCTTGGCAAAGGCGATTTTCTCGGTTTTTGCGAGCTTCTGCAGTTTTTCAATATCCAAATTCTTGTCGCTGCCCATCGCCGCCAACACCAATTCTTTGCCGATTTTAAGCGTCAAAACCTTTGCCACCGTGCCGGGTTTAATCTTCAAAGTTGCCGCTTTGTCAAACGCGGTATAGACCGTGCGGTGTCCGACCAATTCATATTTCGCGCCAACCTTCGCCAAAAACCCTTCCACCTTTTTGGGAACCTTTATTTTTTTTCCTGTTCCTGTTTTTGTATTGGGCTTGGATTTCATCTTCGTCATTTTTTTAAGAATTGCGAAATTTGCTTTCAGGCAATTGCGATTGGCGCATTATTGAACGGAAAGTTCCGTAAAGAATTTCCTTGCCGTGAATCGGCACGATTGCCGTCAAATTCGCCGCGCCGCTTTTGCGATATTTGGCATGGCTACCATTTTGAGAAACAAAAACGAAACCATTTTTCTCCAAAGTTTTGATAACTTTTTTTGTTTGTATCGGATTAGGCATTGGTTAAAGTCAGCGAAAAAACATCCGGCCGTTCCACTTTATTGATTTGGGAAATATCTCGATCTTCAAAATACAATTCCAGCGCCTCTTTGAGGTTTTCCATCGCTTTTTTTTTGGTTGCGCCAAAACTGGCCACATCAACATTGAGACATTGTGAAACATATTGCTTGCCTTCTTTCCAAACCGCGGCCTTTAAATTTACCCTTTTCATTGTTTTAATTTTATAACTAAGTTTTAATCTATGGCTCCATCCTACCAAAATTCTCCTTCCCGTCAATTATTGTCATTGTTTATCCTATCGCTACCGGAACCGCATTCTTGCACCAAGCGCAATTATTTGCTAGATATTAACTATTCGGGGGTGTGGTGAAATTGGCATCACAAAGGTCTCCAAAACCTTCGTTTCAGGTTCAAGTCCTGGCACCCCCGCTTTCACCCGCCGAAGCGCTTTTTTTGAAACAAAAAAGCGCGAAGGCGAGCTTCGCCCCTTCGGCTCGGTTTCAGCAGGCGAGGCCCGCCAATTAGGTGACGAATTACTATTCGTCTGTCTATATTCGAAATCCAAAATGCATTTCGTCTACATTCTAAAATGTGCCGATGGTGATTTGTATATCGGTTGCACGGAAAATATTGAAGAAAGATTGAATCGCCACAATACTGGGCAGGTACTGGCAACAAAAACAAGATTGCCGATCGAATTAATTTCATATTTTGCTATCCCCGAATAAATACAAATCCTTTGAATTTGAAAAATATCTCAAATCCGGCTCCGGCCGCGCCTTCATCAAAAAGCACTTAGCTTGACCAAAGATCAGATTTGGCGCTATTTTTTACAAAAAATCCGCAACGCGGATTTTTTGATATTCGGCGATTCGCCGTTCAACGCGACTCAGCGATTCTATTTCTTGGCTTCCTTGTGTTTGGTGTGCTTTCTGCAAGTGTTGCAAAACTTTGACAATTCCAGCTTGCCTTCCATCGTTTTGGATTTGTGGCTGCGATAATTGATCTCTTTGCAAACCGGGCATGTCATTTTTACGAAAGGTTTCTTTTTTGTGGCCATGTTTCAAATTAAAAAGTAAAAATGAAAAATTAAAAACGAAAACCGGTTTTTAATTTTTAATTGTCTTTTTTCCTTTTTAAATCTTAAATTTTAACTTTTATGAGCCCGAGAGAGGAGTTGAACCTCCGACCTACTCCTTACCATGGAGTTGCTCTGCCTCTGAGCTACCCGGGCGTTTCAATTTTGATTTTTCAATTTTAAATTTTTGTGTGGGCTGGGAGGGATTTGCACCCCCGAAGGCAGAGCCACCGCGTTTACAGCGCGGCCCCTTTGGCTACTTGGGTACCAACCCGTTGAAATGTCAAAAATCAAATTCAAATTCAAGTTCAAATATCAAAAGCCAAATACTGCGGCGCGCAAACAAAACCATTATACTTGTTTTTGGCAAAAAAACAAGCCATCGCCTAAAATTTGCTGACAAAATTTGCGACCGCAAAAAATGTAAGGAAATTTTCTTGATGTGTTTCTATAAAAAAATAAATTTTGTCAAATGCAAAAACACCCTTGCGGGTGCTTTGATTTCCACTTTGATTAAAGAATTACTTGAAGTCGCCTTGGACTTTCGAAAACCGGTTTATTAAAGACGAACCGATAAGCGTCTTGAAGTTAAGAGAAGAATTCTCATCCCTCAACTAAAGCCGACACTCAAAAATGTAAATTAATTGATCCACGAGCAGGTTCCCCTACCCGTGCCTTGTTACGACTTCGCCCCTCTCACTGAATCCAGCTTAGTTCCCCTTGCGGGGCGCTTCGGCTGTTCCCAGCTCGCTTGGCGTGACGGGCGGTGAGTACAAGGCTCAGGAACATATTCAACGTGACGTGATGATTCACGTTTACTAGCGATTCCGGCTTCATGAGGTCGAATTGCAGACCTCAATCCGAACTGGGGCCGTTTTTGATGGGATTAGCTCCGCCTCGCGGCTTGGCTTCCCTTTGTAACGGCCATTGTATCACGTGTGCGGCCCTGGCTGTCAAAGGCCATGCTGATTTGGCGTCATCCTCGCCTTCCTCCGGGTTGTCCCCGGCAGTTTCGTATGACAAGTAAAACATACGATAAGGGTTGCGCAGGTTACGGCATCTAAGCGTGCATCTTACGACACCTGCTGACGACAACCATGCAGCACCTGTCCCGCCGTCCTTGTGGGAAACTCCGCTTTCACGGAGACGTCGTCGGGCGTCTTAGCCAGGTAAGGTTACTCGTTTGTTATCGAATTAAGCCACATGATCCACCGCTTGTGTGAGCCCCCGTCTATTCCTTTGAGTTTTAGCCTTGCGGCCGTACTTCCCAGGCGGGACACTTAACGCGTTAGCTTCGCCACTTGAAGGGTCGACACTTCAAGCAACCAGTGTCCATCGTTTAGGGCGTGGACTACAAGGGTATCTAATCCTTTTTGCTCCCCACGCTTTCGTTCCTCAGCGTCAAGAATGCCCCAGCTATCTGCCTTCGCTTTTGGTGTTCCGCACGATATCAACGGATTTCACCCCTACACCGTGCGTTCCGATAGCCCCTAGCACCTTCAAGTTTGGAAGTTTCCGATACGCGTCCCGGGTTGAGCCCGGATATTTGATATCAGACTTTCCAAACCGCCTACGAACACTTTACGCCCAATAAATCCGGATAACGCTTGCGGGTTCTGTATTACCGCTGCTGCTGGCACAGAATTAGCCCCCGCTTATTCATAGGGTACCGTCAATTACTTCTTTCCCTATAAAAGGAGTTTACGGCGCGAACGTCTTCATCCTCCACGCAATGTCGCTGGATCAGGCTTTCGCCCATTGTCCAATATTCTCGGCTGCTGCCACCCGTAGGTGTCTGGGCCGTGTCGCAGTCCCAGTGTTGGGGAACAAGCTCTCACTCCCCCTAACCGTCATCGCCTTGGTGGGCCGTTACCCCGCCAACAAGCTGATAGTTCGCAGGCTCATCAATGACCGGCTTACGCCTTTACTCTTCGGCTTGCGCCTCAGAGGCCATCGGGAATTACTCCGTCTTTCGACGAGCTATGCCCGTGTCAATGGTAAATTACCTACGTGTTACTAACCCGTTCGCCGCTAACCAAGCATCTTGCACAGGAAAATCCTAACCACTCGCAAATACTCGCTCAACATATTCAAGGCCGTTTCAAAAATCAATACTGCATCCTTTGTTGAGGCTCGACTTACCGCTAATCAGAATTCCCTTGTGCAAGACACTTGGTCCGCTCGACTTGCATGCCTTATCCACATTGCCAGCGTTCATCCTGGACCAGGATCAAATCCTCAGTAAAAGAGTCCAAGACAACTTCAAAAAATTCTTTCAGTGCGCGTTTTAATTTGCGCACCTTGCGTGCTTTTGTTAAAGCGCACGCGACTTTTGGCTCACGAAATATTTTTGTGGAAAATTAAAAATATTTCGCTATTCAATTTTGGAAGTTCTCGCCCCTCTGAAAGTTTGAAATTCAATGCTTGTTAAAAACAAACAAAAAATCATAATATCATACAATTTATTATGACTTTTTTCTTGCGGTTAACTTTTTGCCAAAACGCTCACTTGCTTGGGCAACAACTGCAGGAGCAGATGCAAGTTTTGGGCGCCACTTTTTTCTTGTTGGTTTTTTTTGCAGGTGCTTTTTTGTCCGCCATGTTTTTGTATTAACTCGGCAACAATGACAGCTTACCTTTTTTTAAAATCAATGTCAAGGACTTGCGTTTCCTGTCAAATTTTTCCAAAACGGGTTGAAAAAATTTGAAAGAAAAAGGTGGAAAAATCCGCTATAATTATTATGCAAAAAAAAATAATTGTAGCAAGAATTAAAATCGAAATCCTTCTATTTCTTTTCCGCCTCATATTTTCATCTCCTATTCTCTGGAGAATAGGAGGCAATGAACAATTGTTATTATTATTGCTATTCCTAATGTTTTTTCCTCCCTTTCCGGCAGTTCCAAATGCCGGGCATAAGCAAGTGTATAGCCCAACCGCTTCCGATTGTCAATGGTTGTGTTTCCTCTTTGGTTTTGCTAGGATGGACAATCAAGAATTCCTTTATGGCCGGCGACAATATTCCGGGAAAAATCCCGCCCCAAAATTTGGAGATTGAGCAATCGGTATTGAGTTGCCTGATGCTGGATCACAACGCGATGAGCAAAGTGGCGGACGTTTTGTCGTCCGACGATTTTTACAAACACAATCATCGCACGATCTACGAAGTTTGTCGCGAGTTGTTTGAAAAGGGCGACCCGATTGATTTTTTGTCCGTTTCCAACCGTTTGAAAGAAAAGAGCGAATTGGAAGCGATCGGCGGCAGTGCTTATTTGACCGAACTGGTTAATCTGGTACCCAGCTTCGGACATGTGGCGTCCTATGCCCGGATCGTGCGCCACAAGCGGGTTTTGCGCGACCTAATCTCGGTGTCGCGCGATATTGAAATGCTTGGTTATGATGAAAGCGAAGATTTGGAAACGGTGCTGGACGCCGCGGAAAAGAAAATTTTCAATATCGCGCAAAAAGGAATTTCCCAGGAATTTACCGCCATCAAAGAAACCTTGCCGGACGCGTTTGACCGCATTGAACGATTGTCACAAGGGAGCGGCACGCGCGGCCTGCCCACCGGTTTTGCCGACTTGGACAAAATGCTTTCGGGTTTGCAAAAATCCGATCTGGTGATTCTGGCGGCGCGGCCATCGTTGGGTAAGTCCACGCTGGCGTTGAATATCGCCGCCAATATCGCCGCCACGGAAAAAATTCCCGTGGGGGTGTTTTCGCTGGAAATGTCAAAAGACCAAATGGTGGATCGCTTGATTTCGGCCTATTCGGGGGTGGATTTGTGGAAAATCCGCACCGGCCGATTGCAAACCGAAGACTTTGAAAACATCCAGCGGGCGCTGGGAATTTTGGCGGAAATGCCGCTGTTTATTGATGATGTCGGCTCCCCGTCCGTTTTGCAGATGAAGGCGCTGTCGCGCCGCTTGCAGGCGGAAAACGGATTGGGATTATTGGTGATTGACTACCTGCAATTGATGGAGCCGCTCAACCGCATGGCCAGCCCGGTGCAACAGGTTTCGGAAAATTCACGCGCCCTGAAAGGATTGGCGCGCGAACTCAATATCCCCATCCTTGTCCTATCCCAGCTGTCCCGGGCGGTGGAACAGCGCATCCCGCCGGTGCCCAAGCTGTCCGACCTCCGCGAATCCGGCGCCATTGAACAGGACGCCGATGTGGTGATGTTTATCTACCGCGAGGATCGCTATCGCGAAAACAGCGAAAAGAAAGGCATTGCCGAAATCATTGTCGCCAAGCACCGCAACGGCCCGGTGGGCAAACAGAATCTTTTCTTTGACGAGCGCACCGTGTGCTTTAAAAACTACACCGAAGGCTACGAATACCAGGATCAGGGCCAATACGCGGCAAGCGAAGAACAACTGGGAATATAAAATCATTGATCATTGATAACTAAATCCAAACATACGCAAAAAGCGCGGTTCCCCCGCGCTTTTACGTTTGGCTATTATTTTTTCGGATTTGTATTTTCGCTACTAATTCTATCAATAACGAAATTTTTAACTTTTTGCGCCGCCTCAAAAACGCTTTCCGCTTCTTCCCATGTCAGATCAGGAATATCGGCAGGATAGCGATCAAGAACATAAAGCTTGCTTATCTCGCTCAATTTCGGATTATCAATCAATTTTGAAATTTCCGGCGTTAATGGTTCAAGCAAGTTGGCGATTCTGATCAAATCGTGAATTTTGGGATAATCCTGGTCATAAAAAACTAACAAGCCCTTGAGATATTTTTCCGCCATTTGTTGTGATAACGCACCAACAACACTAGGCGCGCCGTCGCGGTGCTTCAAAATTGATTGGGCGCTTAATTCATCGTTTTGCGCTTTTTTTCATCCATTCCTGCCAAATTTTGTCCGCGGGCGGTTTATTTTGCATACAAAAGTTTTCCTTTATTTAAAATATTTGCCACAAATTGATCTCCCATCTCCTTTCTTTTTTTGACTTGATCGGGAGTGTAGACCAAAAAATCCATCGCAAAATCGCGCCGCAAAAAAAGGCGATCCACGTCCACTATCCGTTTTAACATTGGATCGTCGGTTTTTTTGATGATGAAAAAATCCAAATCGCTGTCTTTGTGCGGTTTCCCCCACGCGTAAGAACCGAAAAGAATGATTTTTTCCGGCCTGTATTCGGCAACAATCTTATCGGCAATTTTTTGAATTTTTTCCTCAATTTCTTTTGCTTTCATATCTATAATATTCCTTACGCTGTTATTTATATATTCAACATACCAAAAACCCGCCCAAAATAAAAGAACACAAAAATTGCATAGGCGTTACCCATGCAATTTGATTGCAACTCGCGCCCGCATAAAAAAAGAACCCGAGAGTTTTACTTCTCGAGAGAATGACCCAAACGAGCCATATTTGCGAATTCTGTTACTATGTCATCCCGAAACGGGCTTCCGGCAATCACCTTTAACGCGTCTTCGTAGGAAACGTTAATTGCGTTGCGAAGCGCCTCGTGATTCTTGGTTAAGCCGTGAATCCCGGTTTCGGGCGGGAACAGAACGCCAACATTCACTCCGCGATCAACCCACTTTGAAAGATTTGCCAATTGATTGTGGCTTCTGGCAATCTTCATACGAATGTCTCTGGGGTACTTTTTAATATAGATACCCAGCATTTTCCCTAGTGCATCTTGTTCGTCCAGCTGACCTTGCGTTTTATTGGACAATATCAAGATGTCCGTTGGATTGAATTCCTTGATAATCTCATCCAACGGGATTGGGTAGAATCCACCATCTAGATATTCTACCCCATCAATGATTGCTTTGCCTCGGGATATCCAAGGTATGGTCATTGATGCTCTAACCTTTGAGAATATATCCTTCCCAGAACGCAAAAGGACAAACTCGCCAGTCTTCCTTACAATCACCCCAAAGTATAAACCATGGGGAGATTCAAGGATGGAATTCAGATCGGGAGCATAAGCGCCACCTCTTAACTCTTCCTCAATCCCGGGAGTGTCAAATATCCGTCCGATATTTGTTATTCCGGGATGGACATAATTCGGGATACATTTATAAACTAAATCCCAACTCCTCAATATCTGGTCGCGGTTATTGGTCGCAAAGTATGCCGCAACCGCTGCGCCGGAAGAAATTCCAATCATATTCCGGAAGACATCTCCGAATCCCTCTTCTTGGAGGGCGCGAATTTGTCCGACGTTAACTGCCGCGCCACGCATCGCACCGCCCGGGATTAAAAGCAAGGGTTTAATTTCCTCATATCCGCGCTCTTGATCGCGAACGCGAGCAAGATTTCTCAAGACTGTGTCAAGGCTATTTCCCTTTATTCCCAATCAAATCACCTCCTTCGTTATTAAATTTTGATTGGAATGCTGGCCGGACTATGGCATAAATTGGCGATTTTGTCAAATTTGGCGGGACTGCATTTTGGAAAAAAATGAAGCAATTACTCACTGGATCCAAAATTAAAGGGATTCAACCGAGGGATAGACCTCTTTAATTTTAAATTCGGATTCTTTGGGAAAGGTCTAACCCTCGCGTCATCGCGAAGGTTAGACCTTTAAAATACAAATACCCGGTGAGCGGTTACAAATAGGAAAATTGACATTGTCTATGCGGGTTTTGTATAATGAAAGCGTTATGGTAATGTTAATTGCGACAATGGCCAAAACATCAAAAAAACAACCGGTAACTTTGGAGTCGCTGGCGCAAACCATGGCGGCGGGATTTTCAACTCTTGATAAAAAAATTGATACTAAGTTTGGGATTTTGGATAAAAAGATTGACACTAAGTTTGTGATTTTAGATAAAAAGATTGACACTAAGTTTGGGATTTTGGATAAAAAAATTGACACCAAGTTTGGGATTTTGGATAAAAAGATTGACGCGGTAGATAAAAAAATTGATAATACCTCCGAACAGTTGTTACTAAAAATGCAACAGGGATTCTTGGAGCAGATCGAGAGAATTGGGTGTGTTGAGCGAGATGTTGCCGAATTGAAGGCCGGGCAAGCGCGGATTGAAACAAATTTAGCGGGTGCCGCACGCAATATTGATTTGATGGATTTGCGTGCCGAAGTGGAAATTTTAAAACGAAAAGTGTAACTTTGAAACTTAAAAACCGCTCCAAAATTGGAGCGGTTTTGATAATAATTACTTTATTTCAATCCCCGTTATTTCCACTTCGGTCAATTGCTGTCTGTGGCCTTTTTTCAAATGATAACGCTTTTTGGCCTTGTATTTGTAGGCGATCACTTTTGGGCCTTTGGTTTGCGCCACAATTTTGGCGGACACGGCCGCGCCAGCCACCACAGGCTGTCCCACAGAAACTTTCTTATCGTCCCCCTCCACCAGCAAAACTTCTTCAAATTTAATCGCGGCACCCTCCTCGCCCGCCAATTTTTCCACTTTCAATTTTTGCCCGGGGGTTACAATATACTGCTTTCCGCCGGTCTTAATTACTGCCAACATAGAATAGTAAATTAGTTTATGAGTAATGAATAAAATTCAACAGCAATCCGATTCTATAACAAATCCCCTCAAAAGTCAATTTTCCGGGTTGGGGCGATCGATTTGCCTCACTTCCAGTTTGTCGCGGCCGTTGTCGGTGATTTTTAGAATATCCTTATCAATTTTGCCGAATTCCTTGTAGGCGGCGTTATAGGTGTTCACCGAGGTTGCCAGGTGGCCGCCCAGCCGTTGTAAACAGTCGTTATAGGCCGTCAAATGCTTACCCAGCATTTCCACCCGCTGGCGGATCTCTTTGGCGGATTCTTCAATTTGCAGGGCGCGCAGGCCTTGGAGAACGGTTTGCAGATAGGCCAAGAAATTCGTGGGCGACACGATGATCACCCGTTTCTGGGTGAAGGCGTATTCAATCAAGTCGCGGGTGTTGACTTTCACCGCGCCGACCTCGTTAATCAGCAAATCGTAATAAATGCCTTCCGAGGGGATAAACATCAGCGCGAATTCCATCGTCCCTTCGCCGGGGCGGATGTATTTTGAAGTTTCGTCAATGCGCATTTTCAAATCAGCCTTGAAAATCTTTTCCAGTTCCCGCTTGCGGGTTTCGTCTTTTTCGTTGATGATTTTGTTGTAGTTTTCCAGCGAGAATTTGGAATCAATGGGAATGATTTTGTCTTTGACGAACACCACGGCATCCACGATTTCGCCGTTCTTGAATTTGTATTGCATCTGAAACGATTGCGGCGGCAAAACATTTTTCAGCACGGTTTCCAAATAATACTCGCCCAAAATCCCCCGCTGTTTGGGATTTTTCAAAATATTTTCCAATGATTGCAGTTGTTCGGCAAAACCGACCACTTGTTTGTTGGTGCTGTCCAGCTCGGTCAATTTTTGCGTCACGTCCGCAATCACCTTGAAGCTCTGCCCGAACTGCTGCTGCATTGCCCGGTTGGATTCGGTCAGTTTTGAATCCAGCGTCTGGCTTACCTGGTTTAACTGCTGCTGCAGCATCCCAAACGCCGCCGGCTCATTCCCTTTTTCTTCCTTTTTGCGCAACAAAATCCATGTTTGGAAAGCAATTGCGGCGATTACCGCAACAAATAGCATAATTGTAATTGTGTCCATACATAAAGATTACGCCCGCAATAACAAAAAATCAAATACGGGCAAATGATTATTTGCCCCTACAAATTCAAAACCAATGTATTTTCGTAGGGGCGAATGATTATTCGCCCGCATTAAAAAAACTTCGCGGTCCAGGTATTCCTCATTGCCAACTGTTCCGGGGTGCCGGTGATAATGATTTTGCCGCCTTTGTCGCCGCCGTCGGGGCCGATCTCAACCGGTAATTAAAAATCCGCAGGTAAACCTGCGGATTTATTTTGATATGGTTAAGGTGAGGCCTTATCTATTTATCAACGAGATGGTTTTGTCTGCCAGATTGTAAATATAATAATTCCTCCCGCTACTGCCGGTCGCGGTAAAAATCAGCTTTTCATCATCAACCCAATGGTTTGCCAATGTTGAATCGGAATTGTTGTAGCGCGATTGGATTATTTCCGTTTTTGTTTTCTTTGCCACATCATAAAGCATTATTGCATCGTTATTGGCGCTTGCGCTGTAAGTGTAGGCAATAATTTTGCCGTTTGGGGAAATGACCGGCCATTGAGTTTCAGCCCATTTGCTGGTCTCAAAAATAGTTTCCGCCCCATCAAGCAGCTTTCCGCATGCCAATGACATATTCGCCCCGATTTCTGTGGTTTTTAGCAACGCATAGTCGCCGTTATAATTCGCCGTCAGCTGGTTGGTTTCCGGAATTTCTATCGCTTTAGCCTCGGCCAAATCAATTATTTTAGTCGGTTTATTGTCTGCTTCGATTGCGAAAATGTCGTTATCCAGCGCAACATATTTCGCATATGATGCCATTTGGTCATCAAACCCCGAAATTAAGATTTTTTGAATTTCTTTGTTGTTAAAATCAACAACATACAAACCGGCAACGGAATGCCAGAAGCCATCCTCCTTTTTGGTCGTATCGGAGCCGCCCATTTCAGGATAATTACCGACTATCGTGAAAATCATTCTATTTCCATCTTTTCCCCAGGCCATCGCCTGAAATCTGGCAGTAAGTTTTAATTTGATATTATTTGAAGTGAAATCGAATAATTTTACTACACTGCCCATGCCGGTATTTGCAATATAGAAATTCCCCTTTTTGTCTTGAAAGGCAAACATTTGCCAGTCGGCAGAGGTCAGGAAAAAATCGGTTGCGTTGGTTTGATACCCAGAATTGGAAACCGTATTATCCTGCAAATTAAAAGCATAGATATTGTTATTTTTGGCGAAAGGGATATTTTTAAATTGATTTTTATTTGCGATTTTAACTATCGATGAATCATTGATAACGATATTTTGTCCTTGAAACAAAGTTTTATCTATCTTAGTCAAAGTGATCGGGGTGGCAATATAGCTTTTCATTTTTTGCCGTATATCGCTTTGAGAATGGACTACGCCACTTAGTTTCGGGGTTTGAGTTTGATTATTTTGCGCGTTCAATTGCTCCAATTGGCTCATTAATGATTGGAGTTGAATCCATATCGATTGTATCGCGATTTTGATCGCTTGCGTTTGTTCCTGTGTTAATAAATTTGCGGCATTGGCTTTCGGCGCGATAAATACAAAACAAAGGGAAAGAAATGCGGTTGCGATCAAAACCAATAATGTTTTTTTAATATTTTTCATATTGTGCATTTTTACCAGCTTATTATTCTTTTTTTAAAATAACAAAATTAATACAATCACGCAAACACACAAGCCTATCGGAATTCAAAAAAGAGGACATTGTCCTCATTTTTTGATAAGCATTACTTCAAAAACTTCGCGGTCCAGGTGTTGGACTTGGCCAGCTGTTCCGGGGTGCCGGTGAAGATTATTTTGCCGCCTTTGTCGCCGCCGTCGGGGCCGAGCTCGATGCACCAGTCGCTTTCTTTCACGATCTGGAGATTGTGCTCAATGATTATGACGCTGTTGCCTTTTTCCACCAGGCGGCGCAAAATGATCAGCAATTTTTTGGCGTCGTCAAAGTGCAGGCCCACGGTGGGCTCGTCCAAAATGTAAATTGTTCGGCCGGTGTCGCGCTTGGCCAGTTCCGTGGCCAATTTCACCCGCTGGGCTTCCCCGCCCGACAAGCTGGGCGCGGATTGCCCCAACTGCAAATAGCCCAACCCGATGTCGGAGAGCGTTTGCATTTTGTCGTTGATCGGCGGGATGTCGGCAAAAAAGTTTTTCGCTTCGTCAACGCTCATTTCCAAAACATCGGCGATGCTTTTGTCGCGATATTTGGCGCTTAACACTTCGGCGGTGAACCGCTTGCCTTGGCAGGCCTCGCATTCCACATAGATATCGGGCAGAAAATACATTTCCACCTTCTGCCAGCCTTCGCCGGCGCAAACGGGGCATCTTCCCTTTTGGGTGTTGAACGAAAAATGGCCGGGGGTGAACCCCCGGATTTGGCTGTCGCGGGTGCGCGTGTAGAGTTCGCGAATATAATTGAACACTCCCGTGTAGGTCGCGGGATTGGAGCGCGGCGTTTTGCCGATGGGACTTTGATCCACCAGCACCGCTTTGTTGATGCGTTCGGTTCCGGCCAGCGATTCATATTTTCCCGGCACCGTCCGGGCGCGCATCAAATCGCGCAACAGCACCGCCGCCAGCGTTTCAATCACCAGCGTGCTTTTTCCCGATCCGGAAACGCCGCAAACCGCCGTAAGTTTTCCGAGGGGAATTTTCAAATCCGCGCCCTTCAGCGTGAATTGTTTGGCGCCGGACAACTCCAGCCACAAGGTGCGTTCGCTCACCTCTCTCTTTTTGAATCCCGCCGAAATGGACATTCTTCCCGAGAGATATTTGCCGGTGAGGGTTTTGGCGCGCAAAAGCTGTTTGGGCGTGCCTTCAAAGACCAGCTTGCCCCCGTGCTTGCCCGCGGCCGGACCGATCTCAATCACCCAATCGGCGGCTTGGATCACTTGTTCGTCGTGCTCCACCACGATGACGGTGTTTTTCAGGTCTTTTAATTTTTTCAGCGCGCCGATCAGGCGGTCAACATCCCGCTGATGCAACCCCACGGTGGGCTCGTCCAGCACATAAACCACTCCCGAGAGCGCCGAACCCAGCTGGCAGGCAAGGCGGATGCGCTGATTCTCGCCCACCGACAGCGTGGTGGCCTCGCGGCCGAGATTGATATAATCAACGCCGACTTCGGCCAGAAAACTCAGCCGCTTGCAAATTTCGGCCAAAAGCGGCCGGGCGATCTCCTTTTGTTTTTCGGGCAATCCGGTTTTCAGGTTTTCCAAAAACACAATGGCGTCTTTTGCGGGCAAGCGGCAAACATCGGCAATGCTACTGCCGGCGATTTTCACGCTCAACGCTTCGGGCGACAACCGCGCGCCGCCGCAAGCCGAACATTCAATCTCGGACATATACTTGGTGATTTCCTGCCGCAAATATTCCGAAGTCGTTTCGCGATAGGCGCGTTCCATGCGGGAGATAATGCCTTCGTAATTCGGCTCGCTCTTATCGCCATAGAGCACCAATGTTTGGATATGCTCGGGCAGATTGCCAAACGGCTCGTCCAGCGAAAAACTTTTTGCCGCCGCCAAATTCTGCAATGACCATTTTTGATGAGGCACCCCCATTGTCCGCAATGACCACCTCCCCAGCGAAAACCAGGGCAAAATCGCTCCCTGATTCAGCGACAGGCGCGGATTTAAAATCAGCGACTCGTTGATTTTGGCAATCTTTCCCAGTCCCTGGCAAGTTTTGCACGCGCCGTAGGGGCTGTTGAAAGAAAAAATCTTGGGTTCAATGTCGGGCAAGGAAATGTCGCAATCGGGGCAGGAAAAGCGCGTGGAAAACGGCCGGTCGGCGATGATTTTTCCTTTGCCGATCTCCAGCCCCTTTTTTACCGCCGCCAAAATTCTCTCTTTCTCTTCCTTCATAAAATTTTCTTGCCGCTTTCTCTTGGCCGCCAGCGCTTCCCGTTCGCTTTTGGAAATCTGTTTTTTTTCGTTTTTGGGCTTTTCATTGAATTGCCGCAAATCAAAAACATCCACCGCCACGCCGATGGTATGCGCCTTGTTTCTGTCCAAAACCTTGTCTTTGGCTTCGGCAGCGTCATAGGTGATGCCGTCAATGATCACTTTGGGCCAGCCGGAGCGATAGATTTCTTCCAAGACGCCGGCATGCGCGCCTTTTTTGGCGGCCACTGCCGGCGCCACGACTGAAATCTCTTTTTTTAACGCCGTTTGATAAATTTTTTCGGCGATATGATCGGGGGTTTGCGCCGACACGGGCCGGCCGCATTTCGGGCAATGCGCGATGCCGATATGCGCGAACAGCAAGCGCAGGTAATCATAGATTTCCGTGAGGGTGCCCACCGTGGAGCGCGGGTTTGAAGAGATGGTTTTTTGGTTGACCGCGATCGTGGGCGACAACCCGCTGATTTTATCCACATCCGGTTTTTTCAGCCCGCCCAAAAACTGCCGCGCGTATGACGATAAGCTTTCCAAATAACGCCGCTGGCCTTCCTGAAAAATCGTGTCAAACGCCAGCGACGACTTCCCCGATCCGGAGATACCGCAAATCACTGCCAATTTGTTTTTGGGGATCTTGACGGAAATATTTTTCAAATTGTGCACCCGAACGCCCGAAAGCTCAATGAAATCCTCCATGAAAATTTAAAGTTGAAAAATCAAAATGAAAAATGACAATGTAAAATGAAAAATTAGCACAACTTAAATATTCGTGAATTTACGCATTTAATCATTTTAAATTTTGCACTATAATTTTTAATTTAGTTAGCGTAGCGCTTCATTATACCCCCAAATCCCCATCTTGAAAAGCCCACGCTTTGTGGTAGGTTGAAAAGATGGATGATGTTTTGAAAAACAAAATTGAAGGGTTGCCGGATGGGGCCGGGGTGTATTTTTTCAAGGATGTTGCCGAGCGGGTGATTTATGTTGGAAAAGCGAAAAATTTGAAAAAGCGGGTCAAAAACCATTTTCAAAAGCCGGACCAGCACAGCTTTGATTTTGTTTCCCAAATCGCCGGCATTGACTTTATCCAAACCTCAAGCGAAAAAGAGGCGCTTTTGTTGGAACAGCAGTTTATCAAAAAGCTCCAGCCGCGCTGGAATGTGGAATGGAAAGACGACAAAAACTACTTTTACATCGCATTGTCGAACGAACAATTCCCGCGCGTCTATCTCACCCACCAAATTAAAAAGCCGACAGGGGTTGAACCCCTGATAGCTATCAGGGGTTCAACCCCTGTAAATTTTGGACCGTATGTGTCCGGGCGGGAGGTGAAATCGTTTTTAAAAGAGATTCGCAAGGCGCTGCCCTATCGGTCGTGCCGCAACCTGCCGAAAAAGCCGTGCTTTTACCATTCATTGGGTTTGTGTCCGGCGCCGTGCGCGAACAAAAATAAAAAGGCAAAGAAAAATTATAATGGAATAATGGCGCTGTTGCGCATTCTGTTGTCTATCTATCAAGGCAAAACTTGCGTAGGTGACACCTATGCAAATTCCTTGCGGGTGGAAGGATATGATGTTTCCAATTTGCAGGGGACGCTGGCGGTGGGATCAATGGCGGTGTTTGAGGGCGGCCTGCCGAATAAGAACGAATACCGCAAATTCAAGATAAAGACCGTCAATGGCCAGAATGATGTGGCATCGCTGGCCGAGATATTAAAACGCCGGATGAAGCGCCAAGAATGGCCGCTCCCCGACCTGATTTTGATTGACGGCGGCAAAGGCCAGTTGAAATCCGCCAAGAATATTGATATACCAACAATTGCGCTGGCAAAAATCGGCGATAGCGACGGCAAATTATTTACCAAATTTTCAAGAAACTACGCGCAACTGTCAAAATTGCCGCCGAATTTGTCAAATTTGTTTTTACAAATCCGCGACGAAGCCCACCGCTTCGCCATCGGGTATAATAAAAAAAGAAGAAAAATGTTAATTGAATAAAAAATACTTAATGAGAAATTTAAGTATTTAAAGAGAATTAGAAAATTATGGAAGTTCCTTAACTAATGGAACCAGAACAATCTTTTCTATGACTCCATAGGGGTAGTAAGAAACCTCTAAAACTTTCCATTCTCCTCTTATTTCTTGGCCGCCAGGCCCTTCCAGCCTGACAATTGTTGGAATGTGCATAGATGCAGTGTAAAAAAATATGAGCCAATGTCAAGGCTTGAAAAATACTTTTAAAAGGGTCTAACCCTTGCGATTACACAAGGGATAGACCCTGAATACAATGCGGAAACTGAAAATTGTTTCAAAGTTTGAGCCGCGGGGAGACCAGGGGCAGGCGATTGACAAGCTGGCCGCGGGAATTGGCGCCGGAAATCAATTTCAGACGCTTTTGGGCGTGACCGGGTCGGGGAAGACTTATACTATGGCCAAGGTGATTGAAAGAACCGGCCGGCCGGCCTTGATAATCTCGCCCAACAAAACTCTGGCGGCGCAATTATACGAAGAGTTCAAAGGATTTTTCCCCAACAACGCGGTGGGCTATTTTGTGTCGTATTATGATTATTACCAGCCCGAAGCCTATATTCCCGCCACCGACACCTACATTGAAAAAGACTCTAAAATCAACGAGGAGATTGACCGCCTGCGCCATGAAGCGGTGCAGATGGTGCTTTCCCGGCGCGACGCGATCGTGGTGGCGTCAGTTTCCTGCATTTACAATTTGGGATCGCCGCAAACCTACTTGCGCGAGCGGTTCATTGCCAAGCCCGGCGATCCGGCAACCTTTGAACAATTTTTCGGCCGCCTGCTGGATTTGCAATACGAAAGAAACGATTACGAACTGGCGCCCGGGCGCTTCCGCAAGCGGATGAATTTTGTTGATGTGTGGCTGGCCGGCGCGCAAACCATTTGCCGCGTGGAAATTGCCGGCGGCGCGATTAAAAGCATCGCTCAAAGCCCCGCGCCGTTCGGCAAATTTGAACCTGCCGCCGAAGCCGATTTTTGGCCGGCAAAATTTTGGATGGCCGACCAGGAGAAGATCGAAATTTCCATCAAAAATATCCGCGCCGAAATGGAGGAACAAGCGGAATTTTTCAAAAAACGGGAAAAATTGATGGAAGCCGAACGGATCCGCCGGCGCACCGAATATGACATTTCGCTGATTCGCGAAACCGGCAGTTGCCGCGGCATTGAAAACTATTCGCGGCATTTGGATTTCAGAAAACCCGATTCGGCGCCCTATACCCTGCTGGATTATTTTCCAAAAGATTATCTGCTGATGATTGACGAATCGCACATTGCCGTGCCGCAAATTCACGGCATGCAGGCCGGCGATTTCGCCCGCAAACAGCCGCTGATCAACTATGGTTTCCGCCTGCCGTCGGCGATTGACAACCGGCCGCTGAAATATAACGAGTTCCTAAAAAAAATCAATCAAGTCTTGTTCGTTTCGGCCACGCCCGGCGATTATGAAAAGAAAGTTTCCGCGCAAATCGCCGAACAGATCGTGCGCCCCACCTATCTGCTGGATCCCGAAATCAGCATCCGCCCCACGGAAAATCAAATCGCCGACGCAATCAAAGAAATTGAAAAGCGCAAGGAGGTTGGCCAGCGCACATTATGCCTGACCATCACCAAAAAATTGGCCGAAGCGATGGCCGACCACCTTAAAAGTAAAAAAATAAGCGCCGAGTATCTGCATTCGGAGATTAAAACTTTGGCGCGGCCAAAAATTCTGGCAGATTTGCGCAAAGGAAAATTTGATGTTTTGGTGGGGATCAACCTTTTGCGCGAGGGGCTTGACTTGCCGGAAGTTTCTTTGATCATAATTTTTGACGCCGACAAGGAAGGTTTTTTGCGCGACGAAACTTCGCTGGTGCAGATTATGGGGCGCGCCAGCCGCCATCCGCAAGGATTGGTGATTATGTATGCCGACAGCACCACTGGATCAATGGCGCGCGCGATTGAAGAAACCAACCGCCGGCGCAAAGTCCAAGAAGCATATAACAAAAAACGCGGCATCTCGCCGGAAGTGATTTATAAAGAAATTAAAGAAACCTTGTCGGCGCGCGACAAAAAAGAAGAAAGATTGCCCGACGACGAATTTATCAGGGAATATCAAAAAGAGCTGGGCGCCAAACTGGATCTGGCACGCCGCAATCTGCAATTTGAAAAGGCCGCGCAAATCCAAGCCGAAATCGCCCGTGTCAAAGAAAAATCAATGCCGCGCGAAAACCTCGGTGATTAAAAAAGCGATATAAATCCCCAAGAGCAGTAACCCTTCCTTTTTGCTGATTTTCTGGCCGCTCCGGGCGCAAATGTAGAAGAAAACCGCCGCGCCGAAAAGAAAATACCGCGCCGCGCCAAACATTTCCAAATCGTTGATCTTTATCGGCGAGGCCAGCGCCGTCAATCCCAACACCATCGTTCCCGACATAATCACCGCGCCCATTAAATCGCCCAAGATCATTTTCGTGTTGCCGCTTTTGGCCGCGGCAATGCCAAAGTATATTTCCGGAAACGAATTTCCCAAACCAACGATCAAAATGCCGACCAGCGGCAAGGCCACTGACAACTCCGAAGAAAACTGATTGGCCGCAAAAATAATGATTTGCGCCACAACGATCATACTGGTAATTCCCGCCGCCACCCGGGCGATATCCTGCCAAAAATGCTTGATTTGCTTGCCGATGGCAACCTGATGGCCGTCATAGATGGTCTTAAACCTTTCTTTTTTGGACAGAAGCCAACAAATATAGACAAAAAACAGCGCCAAAAGCAGGAGACCGTCAATTCTTGATAAATAATTGTCCATCAAAAGCGCCAGCGGCAGAACCGCCGCGGCAAAAGTGAACATCAGGCTGGTTTGGATGGTTTGCCCCTTGGCATCAATCCCCTTTTTGGAAAAAAACGCCGCCAGCGCCACGGCCAATGTCATATCCACCACATTGCCGCCCAAAATGTCGCCCAGCGAAAGTTCGGGAATGCCGTTGGCGACGGCCATTATCGCCAAAAACAGATTCGGCAGAGTGGCCGCCAGCGCCATAATAAAAAACGCCACGACGAATTCTTTCAGCCCGAAAAACTTGGCCAAGCGCGCCGTGCCGGCGATTACCCAGTTGCCCGCAAAATAAAGCGCGGCGCAACACAGAAGAAAAATAATGACGTATGAAAGCGCCATTGTTAAAACAAATTTACGTTAAACGAAATAATAGACCAATTCGTAGATTATACCGCCGGCCAGAATTAAAAGCAACGGCCAGCAAATCATTTTTCTGTCCGGGCGGATTTTTTGATACATCAAAATAATCAGAATACCGTCAATTGCCAGAAAAACGCCGCCAATCAGCGAGAAGATCATCATAAAATCGCGCAATCCGCTCAAAAAAAGCGCGATCGGCACCGCCGAAGTAATCAGCCAGGCCAAATTCTTGTTGATCTTCAAATCATAGGCCAGAATTTTTTTCAACGACAAGCCGGTGATGATAAACGAACTGAACGTGGTGATAAATCCCAAAAAAAACAATATGGCAACGACATTCGCGCCCAGCGCATCTTGCAATCCAATCAGCGCGGATTCGGCGGTTTGCGCGCCGCCAATACCCACGATGAAAAAAATAAATAAAAGATAAGTGAAAAACACGGTGGCCATTGACGCCGAAATGACTTTGCCCAGCATCTTTTTGCCGCCGTTGCGCCCCAGCATTTCTTCAATTTCCGGAATGGAAGAAGTGGCCCAAAACGCGAACAATATCGGTCCGTAGGGAAAGAAAATATCCGCCGCGCCGCCCGTGCGCGCAGTGAAATTTTCCCAGGAGATCAGCGGCATTCCTTGCACCGCCAGCAAAAGCAGAATCATAAAAAACAGCACCAGTCCCCAAAATTCAAACCGTGAAATAAAACCGATCCCCAAATAAACAAACAATGCTCCCAGCGCGAAATAAACAACGCCGTAAAGGGTTTCCGATCCGCCCAAAAACGGGGCGCAAAATTGATAAAGAAATCCCCCGCCGATGATAATATATGCCAAAAGCGAACCGAAAAATCCGATGATACTGATTGCCACCGCCACCCCTTGCGCCCACCGACCCAAATGAATTTTTGCAAAGCCCACCAATCGTTTGTAGTCGGGAGTTTTCAGCGCCAACTCGCCAAACATTGAATGAATCAGCCCCACCACCGCGCCCAATCCGGCCAAATAAAGCAGGGCCAGCGGCAGGCCGACTTTCAGCGCCGCATAAGGCAGGGCAAAAATGCCGATGCCGATGATCGTGTTGGTGAGCACACCCCAGGGATAGAGAAAAGTTTTAAGATCGTTAAATTTAGCCATATCGCGCACAACTTCAAAAGGGTCGGACCCTTTCAATCAAGATTTATTTCTTTGGGCGATATTTCCCATTCGCCGGTTTTTCCATCAAGCCCGATTAACCATGTTTTGATTGCCAATTCGGGAAAGTGTCCGCCGATGATCTCTTTGGCGCGCCGCAATTCTTCCCGGTAGCAAGAAATTTCTTCTTCGGGGCCGGAAAACGCCGCCGATCCGCCATAGGCGCCGCAATCCATATGCATTGTGAGGATCGCTTCCCGGCAATGGTGCAAATTTTGGGAAATTTCAATTTGCTTGAGAAAAAAACTTTGCGTTTGCGGATCAATCAACCCCTTTAACGATCCGGCGGTGATGCACATATCGCACGCAATATCTTTGGCCGCAAAATAATTTTCAATCGCCGGATGCAATCTCCAGTCCAGACAGGCAAAAAGCAGTTTTGTGGTTTTGTTGGGATCAAACATAAAAATTAAAAATGTAAAAATTAAAATTCAAAATGACAATTTAAAATGTAAAAATCATTAAATCAAAATTTTCTCAGGAATTTTACCTTAATTTTTCATTTTGATTTTTTAATTTTTATTTTTTAATGTGGGCAATACAGGATTTGAACCTGTGGCCTTTCCGATGTGAACGGAACGCTCTGCCACTGAGCTAATTGCCCGAATTCATCTTCAATTCTAGCCTATTTTTGAAAAAATTCAAGACAAAACCAAAAAGCTCCCTTGCGGGAGCTTTTCAAATTCCGGAGTCGCGCGCTACATTCCCTTCCGGATGGCGGCGATCTTTTCGCGCAGGATCTGCCGCGGATCGCGTTTGGGATCAATGATTTGGGTTTTTGCCACCCAGGCCAGGCAGAGGATCGCCGCGGCCAGGCCGAGGCCCAGTCCCGCCAGGGTTTGATTGTCAAACCCGGTGGAGATGGCAGTCGCGCCCATCACCGCCCGGCGGTTGACCGTCACCGCGGCGCGGGAATCGGCGGACTTGCCGTCGGCGGTAACCGTGGCCACGTTGGTTAACGTGGTTTGGCCGTAGACAAAGCTGGCGTCGTTGGCCACGGTGGCGGTGTAGGTGATCGTTTTGGTTTGCCCGGAAACGATCGTGCCCAGACTGATGCCCGAGGACAAACTGCCGCCAACGGAAATGCCGTCCACCCGCAGATCGCGGATGTTGGCGATGCCGGCGGGCACCGCGTCGGTAACCGTCACATTATCGGCGGTGCCGGCAATGCCGGTGACCGCGATGCGGTAAGCCACGGTGTTCAGCGGATTGGCGCTCACCGTGCCCTGATAGCCCGTTCCCAGCGAAAGGTTGCTCACGGTCTTGGTGATGCTCAGATCGCCGGTGGCGGTAATGCCGCATTGTTCGGCGCGGACGATCTCGGTGTCGGTGGCGGTGCGGTTTTGCCGCTCCACGCGCACCCGCGCGGTGTAATTGCCGACATTGCGGTAATCGCAGAGATTGGCCGCGGTGTAGGAAGTGTTGTCGGTGGTCACGGTTTTGTCCCAGTGGCCGTCGTTTTCACAGTCAAAGTAATAGGTGAAATCGCGGTCATAGTTTAGACTGCCGTAGTTGGACACCGTGGCGACCAGATCAACGTCTTCCAGCGGAGCGCAGTCGGACTTGGGGCGGGCGATCAAAGAGACATTGAAGTCTTGATCATCATCGTCGCGCGCCACGCGCACTTTCATCGTGTCGGAATCCGAGCCGCATTCGTTGCGGGCGGTAAGGGTGCAGGTGTAGGTGCGATCGTAATCCCAGCTGTTGTAGTTGTAGTTGTAATTGTAGTCCGGACTGTAGAAAGTCGGGCGCAGGCTGGATGAAGACGACAGGCTGCCGCCGGTGCAGGACCAGGAGAGCGAATCGTAGTTTCCGTCCACGGAACCGTCCAGACGCACGGAATTTTCGTTGTCGTTGACATATTTGTCCGGACCGGCGTCCGCTTCCAGATCATCGGCCGTGCCGGTGATGCTCACGCTGTCGGAAGCACTGCCGCCCGAACCGGTGCAAGTGATGCTGTAGGTCCGCGAACCGGTGAAGTTGCCCACTTGCTCGGAACCGGAAGTTGCTTTGCTTCCCGACCACGAACCGCCGGCCTGGCAATTGGTGGCGTTGGCGGAGGTCCAGTGCAAAGTGGCGTTTTGGCCGCATTTGACCTGGCCGGAATAATCAAGATTCACCGTGGGCGTGTTGTAGCCGCAATCTTGCGGGCAGGACGCTTTGGTCTCGCCGCATTCACAGCGGCCGTCGCCGCAGGAATGGCACTGCGAATCGCAGGTTTGCCATGATCCCCAAGCCGTGCATTGCCCGCTTTGGACACAAGTTCTTCCCGAAGACCCGGAACATTCATGGGTGTTTAAGACGCATTGATTTTGGCAGGTGTCCACGCAGGAACCGTTGACGCAGGTCTGATTCCACCCGCACTGGGTGATGTTGCCCCATTCCAAACAAGAGTCGGAATCATAGTTGCCGCACTGCTTCCAGCCATTGCCCGAACACACCCGCTGGCCATTGATGGAAC
>DAOSDI010000002.1:0-70712 GCA_035362275.1 Candidatus Pacearchaeota archaeon
TGGGATAAACTCCGCTGGCGCCATAACGCCAATCGTAGGGGAAGGTGTAAAAAGTTTGGCTCTCACTACCCTCCGCCGCATCATACCCCTGCGCGGTGAATTCATTTGTCAGCCCTTGGGTGTAGTCATGCTCCCACGCAAGAAATTTTTTTCTCTTGATAACCTCACCCAAAATTAAATTTTGAATAGGAGTCAAATTATTATCAAAAGCCAATACATCCATAAAATCATCCGCGTTGAATGGGTTATGCATCCCTTCATTGATCCAAATTATATTATCGTCGTCCTTAATCTCCGTCCCCAAAATTCCCGGCACAAAAAGCACCGGCGGGCGGGATAAAATTTTGGCCTCCGGTGCGGGATCAAAGAATTCTTCGGGAGGAGTAACCAGATTAATAGTTATTCTTTCATCGGCGCGGCAAACGGCAACCTCGTCGGGCAAGCGCAAGTCGACTTCCGACGCGTCAAAAAAATCTTCCGGCGGAGACACCAAGTTAATTACCTCCCTCTCGTCGGCATGGCAAATTGCCGCCTCGTCAGGTAAAAGAAACGGAGGCTCATTGACAACAAAGAAATCCGCGGGCGGAAACACCAGATCAATTGTGGTCGTCGCATCCGCATCTTCAATGATAATCTCGGGCAACTCTTGCGCCCAGGAATAGGCGAATAAAGAAAATGCAATTGGCAAAAACAAAAACATCGGCAAATATCGCTTCATAAAATGAAAAATTAAAAATTAGGACTATTTTTTAAATAATAAGCCCCCATCCACGCAAATATAAAACTAAAAAAAATAAGAAAAAATAAAATAGTAATGAGAATTAATTTAATAAACAAATTAATTTTTAATTTTATAAATACTAAAACAAAAATTAATATTCCAATAAATTGAATCATTGAAATTAACGACGCAATAAAGTTGCTATTGATGTCTGAAAAAACGCTTAGACTGAAGATACTAGAATAACTTGATTGAAAAAATACTTTTGTAATTAAAGATCTTACCCCTCCCCACAAGATCTCCGGCACCAAAAACATCGCGCCGAAAACCGCCAGCCATATTTTTTGCTTTTTTGTCATATTGTTTTGTTAGTTTTTGATCTTCGCCCCCCCGCGCCAAATTCGCTAATTGCCGTAGATGAAGACAAACACTCCGTTCGCGCCTTTGTCGCCCTGGTTTTTGCTCATTCTCACAATATGGCTTTTTTGATCGTTGAATTTTTCCGGGGCATAAATATACTCGCCGTAGGTAAACCGGGAGCATCCGGCGCCGCCGATTGGGTCGCCGCCCTCAATGAATAAATCAACTGGCGTCATCCAGCTATGGCCGCCGCAAGAAGTTCCGACTCCCTCCACGCTCCATGAGAAACGGTTTAACGTTCCCTTCATCATCGCGGAGAATTCGTTGTAATTGATCGGATTGCCTTCGCTGTCTTGGTCGTTGGCGGGGCTTGATTCTTTTGCCAGCGTCATTTTGGACGATGCCGGCGCGGAGAAATCATGGTATTTGATTTCTCCGATCGGCGCGGCGCCGAGCTTGGCAATCGCGTCTTCAAGCGCAATTTCCAGCAAAGTATTTTTCAATTCCGCGCCGGGGCGCCAATTCACGATTTTAGCGGCGGGATCGTCTTTCAAGAGATAGGCCGCCAGCCAGCCGTCAACGCCCAGATAGAAGTGAATGTCGGTTTTGTTGTACTGATAATTATAGGGGTCATAGGGCTGATCATCAACAAGGTATCCTTTGACGCCGATCATATAAGTATCGCCGGACGGTTCGGTGGAATCAAAAAAATCATCCAAAGCGGTGTCAAAGCTTGTTTGATTGACGCCGCTTAATTTAACATAGGCGGCAATCCCCGCCTGATCTTGGGGAAAGGCCGCTTGCGCGGGAAGTGCGAATAAGACGCCAAAAAATCCAAAAACACAAACCGCCGCCAACAAACGCGCAAAAACATTTTTTTCTGTTTTCATATTTTTTTGTTATTTTTTTAATGCAAGACCGATGAAAAACAAAACCGGCAATCAAAAGAGCCGGCAATCTTTATGGCGATATTTCAATTAAAGCTAATCGCAAACGATAAATTTTATTCTCTGACGGTTTCTTCCCTCCCATAGAGAAACAAAATATTTTTCCGGCACCAATGCCGCGCCCGATATTTTAATTATATCACTCCTTGATTTCCCCGCAATCCCAGTCCATAGCGATATCAAATAGCGATATTTGATATCGCTACAAATCGTTATCAATAAGTCCGAGTGAAAAATCTTCATTCTGGCGCCGACAGAACAAAGCGTCTTGGGCAAATTCCTTATAAACTTTAATATTTGGAAATTTTTGATTTAAGTCTTCTCGGTCAAGAATAGAAAAATTCCTAATGCCGAAAGATTCCCCCAAACTGCAAAACGGATAATCCAGCGCGAATTGAAACGCTTTATCAAAATTTTTTACCGCTCCCGCGATCCCTCCTTCAAAAAGCTCAAAGGGATTTAAAACTTGGATATAAGCATCAACATATTGCAAGTATTCTTCAGAGCTAATAACTCTTGCCTTATAGGATCCTTGGAAAATTCTACCGGACTCTCCGTATTTGGCATTTGTGTAATTGGTAAATCCAATTCCCAATTTTTGCATTAACATAGCGATACCACCAGCAATGATTTCTCGTAAAAGCAAATGAAAATGATTAGGCATCAAACAGAATGTTTTAACTTCAACCAACGGTTTGCGCTCAGACCAACTTGGCGGCCATTCAAAATCGTTGCATCGTCCGCTTTTTTTCAAAAAAAATAATTCCTGAAAAACTTTTTCTGTTGATTTTTGATTATTAAAATAGCGCAAGATATTCATAAGCCGCCAATAATCCTCATTACCATTAAAAATTACCATCTTACGATTTCCCCGATTATAAATGTGGGCATAATCGCCCACTGAAATTTCGTCCTTCCTCATAGATTTTTATTTTTATTGTAGCGATATTTCTAGCGATATTAAATATCGCTAAGATTATTTTAGCATAATTTTTGTAGCGATATCAAATAGCGATACTTGATAGCGATACTTGATATCGCTATGAAAAGAGGCAAAACAAGAGCTCTGCCCCGAAGGGAGCAGAGCTCTTTGCCGCGCTTCGCCACAAGAGAAGCGACTTGACTCAAACTAGCGCAAGTAAATCGCCGGGCTGATCCACGCCGCTTCGCCATTCATATAACTTGAAGTTACGCTGGTCGGAGTGGTAGACAGATGCCCCCAATTAATGGAGTTCACCCGAATATCATAGGTGCCCGCGACACCACCATTACTGGCAGTGGCCTTCACCGCGAACGTCGCCGAGTTCCCTTCGCTAACCTTATAGGTGCCACCCACCAACACTGTGTTGTCCGGTTGGACATAAGTCACATCATTCAGCGTTGCTTGAACACCACCAACACTGGATTTGATAACAAACGCATCCGTGCTGGTCGCCGAAATGTAGACATCACCGTTCACCGCTTTCACTTGGATGTTGAAAGTCGCCGACATCGTGGAACTCGCACCATCAAACGGAGCTTGCGTGTTGTCCGTAGTAATACTGGCCAAAGTGAATTCCGGACCCTCGGCATAGATATACGCCGCGTTGCTGGTCGCAGTTCCCGTGCTCGTGCCAGTGGTGCCATTGCTCTTGGTGAAACCAACTTTGCCCGTGCCGATCGCAACCGTATAGGTGTCTCCATCATCGGCCGACACACGAGTACCGGTATTAGGCGCCGCCAAAGTATCGTCAACTTTGATTGACAGAGTCTTGGTCGTACCTTTGGAAATGGTGTAGTCCAATTCGGTGAAGTCATTGTTTCCGGCAGTAGCGTTGGGGCTAATCGTGCCGATCACCGTGCCGCCATCGTCAACCACGTAAGCGGTCGCGGGAATCTGGGACGCACCAAAGTCAACATCCAAAATCTCGTCAATGATCAAATCGTCCTTGCTGGCCTTCAAATCAAAGGTCATCAATGTCGCGCCGCTGATTTCCTGATTGGAATCGGCGACAATATTCCGCTTCTTGGGGCTGTTGGCATTTAAGCTCAACGCCAAAGTCGCGTTCGCGGCCTGCGATTCGTTGACAGTGAAACTGCGATTTACATCACCATATTCCACGCCGCCGTATTGGTTCAAACCGGCTTGGTCAACCGCGCGCACTGCAGTTGCAGAAGGCATACCGATGTTGATCGTTTGGCTGGTAGTAGTGGTTTGGAATAAACCGCTGGAAATACCGGGCAAAACATCCAACTTCACTGTCAACACTTTGTCGGTATTGACCGGTACAATAACTTTGCTGGTGAATCCCGCCAAAGTGATCTGATAGTTGGTGCTGGTCACCTTGGAAACCGTGGTGGAATTCAACGCGCTGGAAGCAATTTGCGTGTCGCCGTCATACAAATACACGTTGGTAAAATATGAGTAAGGCTGGGCGCCAAATTGCAAAGTCACGCGTTGAACATCAACATCGGAGCCAGTGGCTTTCACTTTCAGGCCCATCACCGCCACTTTTTCATCACCTTCGTAGGTCTTGGTACCGTTGGCCGGGCTGGGGTTCACGGAAACCGTGATGGAACCTTCCTGACCGGTCATGGTCAAGCCAGTGCCGGTGGAAGTGCTCGTGGACGAGCAGGATTCACCCGTAACCGGGCTGTAACCCGCGGTAGAAGTGCATCCTTCAGGCAAAGTGGTGCCGGTCGTGCCGGTGGTGCCAGTTTCGCCCGTGGTGCCGGTCGTGCCGCCAACCAACATCGCGTTCAATTTCGCGCGAGTGGAAGCACCCACAAAACCGGTGCCCGCGGTCAAACCGACCGGAGCCAAAATTTCCGCGGCGTATTTGTTTTGAAACGCCACCACCGCGGCTTTGGTCAAACCGCCAAAATACTGAGATTCATTGCCCGCCGAACCCACGCCGGAAGCCGCCACTTGCGTCGCCGGATCCTGGTTCAACAAAGCTTGCAAACACTGCACATCGGTTCCTTGCGAACCCAACGTCAAATTCCTCGTGAAGCTGATCCCCGCGCACGCCGCCGGAGCGGTTGAGGAAGTCGTGCCCGTGGTAGTCGTGGTGGTTCCCAATTGTCCCATCAAAGACGCCAATTGCGCCTGAAGCTGGGCAATTTGAGCCGCCAATTCTTCGGCAGTCGCCGCTTGTCCCGCGGACGGAACAATCGCGGCCGCCATCGCCAACGCAATTACGCCGGCGAATAATTTCTTGCTATTCATTGTTTATTTTTTTTGTTTTACACAGGTTATGGATCAATGCCATAACCTTCTTAACTTTTGTCGCGCCGACCCTTTCTTCGCGAAACCGCGAAATTCCTCCCCGCCAAAGCTTTAAAGCGGTGAAGATCGCGACTGCTTATTCTCCTTTTGCCCCTCCTTACGTCGGGACGCGGGAGAGATTTGCCGCGCTTCTTTCAAAGACCGGCAAATCTCTCCCGCAAGCTTTTTTCTGTTTTGATTTTCTAATTGTTGAGCGAACTGTTCAAGTAGTAATCAATGGCTTGAGAATAGGTGCCCGCGGAATATAATTCCCGCACCTTGTTGAGATCAGCCATTTTCTCTTGTGGCAACATTTCCTCTTCGTTTAAATAAACGATCAGCGATTCAATAATCTGTTTGTCCAAGACCACTTCGGCGCGCGGATCTTCTTCCCCGGCGCCCGGCTCCGCGCCCAGCACGGCATAAACCTGCTTTTCCCTGTCGTCAATTTCTTTCATCGCCCGCGCCGCCTGCTTGGCAATCTCGCCGGCCTTCCGGGGATTTTTTTTCACCATCGCGGCCACTTCTTTTTTGGCTTCGGTCTTCGCGGTCTGATACTCGTCCATCGCCGCCGGCAAGTTCCGCGCCAGATTCCGGCGGGAAATAATGTCAATTTCTTCCAGCCGCTTGGCGGCCAGCTGCAGATTCGCCGCGGCGACATCGCCGCGCCGGACTTGTCCCATCACCATCGCACTTCCTTTTTCCGCGGCTTTTTTCAATCCGTATAGCGGCTCCCCGGGCAACGCATTCTGCGCCGAAGCCAGCAATCCCCCGCCGGCGCCCGCCGCCAGAATCAATCCGGCCAATGCCGCGCGATATTGAAAAACAAAGCGGCGCAAAAAGATCATCGGCGAGCTTTTTGCCGCCATCGCTTCCGGCCCCATAATGCGCGTTTTGCACGAAACCACCCAATCGTTATCAGGCGCAATTTCCCGCAAAGTCTTTATTCGGTTGATCAATGCTTTTTCGGAGTTCATATTTTTGGGCTCACACTACCGATGACGCAAAATCCGCGAAAATGTTACACTAGACAAAAATTAGCATTAAGGCGCCTAAGTTTATTCACACTTAAAATTCTTTTGCCAGGGTCTAACCCCCGCGATTACACGGGGGATAGACCCTTGGAATACAAGAATACGCCACCCCAGCAAGTGGCTACTTTCCACCTCTTGGCAAAGTTATTCAAGAAAGATAGTTTTTTAATTCTTTCATCGCGCGGTGGAGCAAAACTCGCGTCGCCTCTTCAGAACGGTCCAGGAGTTGGGACACTTCTTTAATTGATAGGTCATCAAGGTAACGCCAGATAATCGCGTTCTGGTAATCATCGTTGAGATGGGACATCGCCTGCCGAACAGTGTTCATTTCAGATGCCAACATCGCTTTCTTTTCCAAATCAATTTTTGGGTCCGGCAAAAAATTTTCCACCGTTTCGGGCGGTACGGTCTTGATCTTTCCCGCGGCACGGTAATGGTCAACCATCAGATTTCGGGCGGTTTTATACAAAAACGCGCGCGGATTTTGGACGGCGCCGGGATCTTTCTTGAATTTTTCCCAGCACCGCGCAAACGCTTCCGCGGTCAAATCTTGCGCCACCTCCTTGGAGTTCACCCGCAAAAAAACGAAGCGGTAGACTTTTTTGGCGCAATCATCATAGAGACGGCTGAATTTTTCTTGATTTTGATCCATGCCAAACATCTTGACATCTTATCACATTTTTGTTCTAAAATCAACCAATTCCATGAAAAACTCGCGGGGAAATTCCGCCCGGACGGTATCAAGACAGATTGATTTTCAGTTTATAGGCGGTGGTGTTGCGCTCGCCGGTTCTTTCAATCAATCCCTGTTCCAGCATTGAACGGAAATCGCGCCGGATCGTGCGCTTGCTCACGCGGGGAAAAATGTTTTGTATCTCCCAAACCTGCGCCCGCCCTTTCTCCTTCAAAAATTCCGCGATGCGGTTTTGCCGCGCAATCTGCGCGGCAGTCAGGCTGATTTGACCGGACCCGCGGTTTTCGCCGTTTCCTCCCCCCTCAGTTTCGTTTTCATCTTCTCCGGCAACGACAGATTCCCCCGCCGGCGCCAGATCGCGCGGCAAGTTCGGGATCAGGGACGCGGGAGATGCGGACGGCACCAAAACAAAGTTCGGGCCGGCAATGGGCGCGTCATTTTGCGGCGCCGCCGGCGCTTCACCAAAACAGGACTTATCGGCATATTTCTCTTCCGCGGACGCCGGAATCGTTTCTTTTCGCGCGATAAATTCCCGGCTCATTTGCTCAAGGCAATCCCGCAAAGACGCGATTCTCTCCGGCGAAACCCAATTCTGGCCGGCGGCAATTTCAAGCTGAATATCCGCCAATTCAAAAAGGCGGCAAAGAGTTTCGGCATAATCGTTTTTTTTCATCACCAACTCGGCGACCGCCTCATCGGCGGTTTGGCGCAAATAATGGCGCAGGGGCTCTTTTTTGGGAAAAAGAAGCGTGATTTCGTAAATATTTTTTGCGAATTGAACCAGCGTGTTTTTGTCCATAGTCGTTTTGTCCTCCCGACATCAAAATATCCGCTTTAAAAAGCGGCGCCGTCAATTTCTTTATACGCTTTTTTGGCCGAATTGTCCAAAATCTCACCGGTAGCCACTCACCGGGTCTAAAATTAAAGGGGTCTATCCCTCGTTAATGCGAGGGTTGGTCCCTTTTAATTCTGCATTCGGATTCTCTGGGAAGGGTCTAACCCTCGCGAGGACGCGAGGGTTAGACCCTTATCCCCGCGAGTGGTCACCCTTACCGATTTTCGGCACGGGGCGTACCGCCGGCAAGCGCCGATGTCTGCCAGCCCAAGTCCGGCCGGCGGAACATTGTTTTTTTGGAGAGATTGTCGCCGGCCGGCCATTTGGCCGGCGCCATCGCCGCATCGGCCAAGCGGCAGTTATCGTCAAACAAATAAAGCGCTTCGTTTTGATTGCCCAAAGCTCCTTTGTAGGTTTTATCGGCGGCAACTTGCGGCACGGAATCATCATCGGTGCGCTCCAATAAATACAACCCTTGCGGCGGCAAAGTTTCATCGCCGGTGAAAACGATTTTGATCTTCCGGTTTTTGTTTTGCAATTGCCATCCGGCAAGACCAACCTCTTGGCCGGAAATATTTTTCAACTCAATCCATTCATCGCTGTAATTGGCTACCGTGCCCATCCAGGCAACTTCGCTGATGATCGCCGATTTTTGCGGCACGGCCGGCGCGGCGGCAAAATCGCACCAGACTACCGGCGCCGTTTTTCCGGTTTTGGCCGGCGTGTTTTCCGTCCCCGCGTCTTCCCGCTCCGGCAAAGCTTCCGTGCGCGGCTTGATTTCCGTCCATCCGTTCCCGTACCAGGCGCCACCCAAGTTCGCGCTCAAAAAACCGGCGCCGTGTTGGCGCCACAACAACGTTCCTCCGGCCAAAAGCCCAACGAACAGCGCGCCGATCACCGCCGCTTGTTTTTTGGACAAATAAAATGGCATATTAAAACGCAAATATTCGCGCGGCTGGCCTGCTTCCGGAGAGCAGATTCTACAAGGGTCTATTGCCGAATTGGCTTTGGCTGCAATTTCCATCTTTCGGCTGCGCCAAATTCGTCAATCGTCGGCATACTTTAAGCCAAGTATGCCTCCTCTTTCCTCATTTGACTCGCGCAAAATCTGAAAATTTCGCTTCAAAGCCAATTCGGCAACAGACCCTACAAGTCAGCGGCCTTTTTGATCTTGGCAACCGAAATTACCGCAACTTGCCCCGATTCGGCCACTTGGGCGATCCCCAGAAAATTACCCTCAATGTCAAACACCGGCGCGCCCGCGGAAGCGGCGTCTTCATAAATGTTGGTCACAATCTTATCGCCGGAAACCGCGCGCACCGTCCCTTCGTTGGCAAAAAATTCACCGGACGCCAACGCGCCGACCAAAAAAATCCGCTCTCCCAGCGGCAAATCCTCCTGTTGATAAAATCCCGCGGTGAATAAATCCGCATCATTCAAACGCAAAATCGCCAAATTCGCATCCTTGTCGCGCTTCACCACCTCAAAGCCAATCTTTTCGCCGGCGGAAAAAACTTCCGCCGCGGCGCCGGCCGGATAGGCGCTGTTTAACGTTACTGCCAGTCCATCAGAGGTGATCGCCGCGCCGGAAACCGTGTGGCCGCCGCCGGTCTTGACGGCGATTGCCATATTTTTCACTTTGGCGATGGCATTCTTCAACGCCTTGTTCTCTTGAATCACCGTTTCGCTCTTTTCAATTTTTGGCGACGAAAGTGTTGACGACAAATAAAGAGGCGCCAGTTCCACGCATTGATAGAAGGAAATCAATCCCCCCGCGGCACCGCCCGCGACCAGCAATGCGGCAGTCGCGGCGATTTTCAGAATTTTTTTGAATTTTATCATTGGTTTAAACCGCCACTTTCGCCGGCCGGCGCAAAGTTTGGCGCGCGGGCGCGATCACAGCAATCTCGTCGTTTTTAACCTCCACCGAAACACGATCCCCTTCCCTGACTTCACCGGAAACGATTTTCAGCGCCAGCGCGTCCAACACCAGCTTCTGGATCACCCGGCGCAACGGCCGGGCGCCCAGATTGGCGTCAAATCCCCGGCGCGCCAGCAATTCTTTGGCCGCGTCGGCCACCGCCAAACGGATATTCTTGGCGGCCAAACGCCGGTCCACTTTTTGCAGTTCCAGATCAACGATCTTTTTGATTTCCGCGGATCCCAAATAGTTGAAGATCACAATCTCGTCCACGCGGTTCAAAAATTCGGGACGAAAAGACTCTTTCAGCACCGCCATTACTTTTTCCTGGATTTTTTCTTTGCCGTTATCAACTTCCGGCCGCGCGGAAAATCCCAGCGCCGCTTCCTTGGCAATCACATCCGAGCCGATATTGGAAGTCATAATCAAAATCGCGTTCTTAAACGACGCCGTGCGGCCCTTGGCATCGGTCAAACGGCCGTCTTCCAGAATTTGCAACAAAATATTAAAGACTTCCGGATGGGCTTTTTCAATCTCGTCCAGCAATATCACCGAATAGGGGCGGCGGCGAATCTTTTCCGTGAGCTGGCCGCCTTCTTCGTAACCGACATAGCCGGGCGGCGAACCCAAAATCCGCGATACGGTGTGCTTTTCCATATACTCGGACATATCCAGCCGCACCAGCGCGTTTTCGTCGTTAAACAGAAATCCGGCCAGCGCCTTGGCGGTTTCGGTCTTGCCCACGCCGGTGGGCCCCAAGAACATAAACGAACCCAGCGGCCGGTTTTCTTCGGCGATGCCCGCGCGGGCGCGCCGGATCGCGTTGGCAATCGCGCCGATCGCCGCTTCCTGCCCGATCACCCGGCGTTTCAAAATCTCTTCCAAATTTTGCAGTTTGCGCGCCTCTTCCTCCATCAGCCGCGTCACCGGAATGCCGGTCCAGCGCGACACCACGTTGGCGACGTCTTCTTCGGTAATCTGCTCTTTGAGGATCGGGCGGCTCTTTTGAAACCGCGCCAATTTTTTTTCCGCGGACTTGAGCTCTTTGATCAGTTGGGGAATTTGACCGTATTTCAATTCGGCCACTCGTTGAAGATTCGCTTGCGCCTCTTCTTTCTCCACCTCAAAACGGCTCGCTTCAAGTTCTTTTTTCAGATTCTTGATTTTGCCGATCGTTTCTTTTTCGGAGCGCCATTTGGCCTCAACTTCCTGCAATTTTTCGCCCAAGTCGGCCATTTGCCGTTCAATGGCTTTGCGGCGGAGAATGATTTCCTGGCCACGGTCTTTTTTGATCGCTTCGTATTCCACCTGCAAATGCTGAAGCTCTTTGCGCAATTTTTCCACTTCCGCCGGCTCGGATTCAATGTCCAGCCGCAGGGCGCTCATCGCTTCGTCCATCAAGTCCACCGCCTTGTCCGGCAGGAACCGGTCGGGAATATAGCGCGACGCCAATTCCACGCACGCGGCCAATCCCCGCTCGTCAATTTTGACGCCGTGATGCATTTCATATTTTTCTTTCAGTCCCAGCAGGATCATTTTGGCATCTTCCATTGAAGGCTCGGCCACAAACACCGGCTGGAAACGCCGTTCCAGCGCCGGATCCTTTTCAATGTATTTTTGGTATTCTTTCAATGTGGTGGCGCCGATAGCTTTCATTTCGCCCCGTGCCAGCGCCGGCTTAAGCAAATTGGACGCGTCAATCGTGCCGTCGGCGGCGCCGGCGCCCACCAACGTGTGCAATTCGTCAATAAAAAAGATGTACCGGCCGGCGGCGCGCTCCACCTCGCGTAGCAACGCTTTGATGCGGTCCTCAAACTCGCCGCGATATTTTGTACCGGCGATCAGCGCACCCAGATCAAGAGATATAATTTCTTTGTCGCGCAGGCTTTCGGGCGCATTTCCCGACGCAATGCGCTGAACCAAACCTTCCACGATCGCGGTTTTACCCACGCCCGCTTCGCCGATCAACACCGGATTGTTCTTGGTGCGGCGGCTTAAAACCTGCATCAGCCGGCGAATTTCGTTTTCCCGGCCGATCACCGGATCCAATTTCCCTTGTCGGGCCATCGTGGTCAAATTGCGAGTGTATTTTTCAATCACTTGATATTTGGATTCCGGTTCCGGATCGGTCACGCGCTGGCCGCCGCGGATCTTGGCCAATTCTTTCAGCACGGTTTCATAATCAAGCGCCCCAATCTCGGGCGCGGCAAACCCGCCGTCCGCGCGGATGAATTCCACTTTGTCCAGCACTTCCCGCGCCTTGGTGGCGGTGCCCGCCAACGCCAAAAACAGATGTTCCACCGAAATGAACTCGTCGCCGAACTTGGACGCTTCTTCCCGCGCCCGCTCCAGCACTTTGGCCATATCCTGCGTCAAATAGAACTGGCCGAAAGCCTGCGGCGCGGCGATCACCGGCAGTCGGGAAAGCGCCCCCATTATCCGCTTGCGCAAATTCTGAACGTCAACGCCCAGACGTTCCAGTAAATTCAAAATCAGGCTCTTTTCCTGAGACAAAAGCGCCGCCAGCAAGTGCAGGGCGTCCACCTGTTGCTGGCCCTTTTCCCGCCCCAGATCTTGCGCGTAGAGAATCGCTTCCTGCGCCTTATGAGTAAAGTTTGGTGGTTGGTTGATCATAATAAATTTAAAATTCAAAAATCAAAAATCAAAATTAAGGAAAAAATTATATACCCTGAATTACAAAATAGCAATATTGATATTGTAGCGGTATTTGATACCGCTAAAATTTAGCGGTATCAAATACCGCTACGATCCTAAAAATATTTATTTTGTAATTCAGGATATATTAAAATTTTCCATTTTGATTTTTTAATTTTTAATTTTTTTATCTTTCGCCCAGCGTCGCTTCCAATTCAATTTCGCCGCCGGCGCGCCGGACTTTCAGCTTTACCTTATCACCCGGATTATATTTTGCAATAACCCGCGCCAAGGAATTTTTTTGGTCCAGTTTTTGGCCGCCGATTTCCAGAATAATGTCCCCGTCCTTCAACCCGGCGGTTTGCGCGGGAGAACCGGCCATCACAGCGGTGCCGGATTCGCCGGCAGCAATCCACGCGCCGCGATCCGCCGGCAGATTATTTTCTTTTTGGAGGCGCGCGTCAATCATCGTGTAATAAACACCCAAGTAAGGATAGACGATCTTTCCCGAGGTTTTAGCCTGCGCCAATCCGCGCTTCGCCAAATTGATCGGAATCACAAATCCCACGTTTTGCGCGCCGCTGGCAATCGCGGTGTTAATGCCGATCACCTCGCCTTTCAAATTTAATAACGGCCCGCCGGAATTTCCCTCGTTGATGGCCGCATCGGTTTGGATCAAATCCTCCAAAACTTCGTCCTCGCCCGCGCCATAGGCAGTGATTGACCGTTGCATCCCCGAAATCACACCCACCGACACCGTATTGTCAAATTCTCCCAAGGCGTTGCCGATGGCAATCACGCTTTGGCCGATCTGTAAATTGTCGGAATCTCCCAAAGCCACCGCGGGAAACCGCCGCCCGCCGCCGTCGGAGATCTTCACCACCGCAATGTCGTTGACCGGATCGGCCGCCGTCACTTTGGCCGCATAGCGCTCGCCATCGGACATCACCACGGTATATTGCGCCTGATTATCGCTCACCACGTGCTTGTTGGTTAAAATGGTGCCGTCTTCATCCACGATGAATCCCGTGCCGGCGCCGATCTGCCGTTCCTCCGTGCCCCGCTGGCGCAATTGCGGCATCTGGAAGTCCCAGAAATCAAAAGGGTCGGTCCCGCGCGCATAATATCTTTCATAAACCGGCATATCTTTGGTGATGATGATGGACACCACCGCCGGAGAATAATCCTTGACCGCCTTGACGACCGCCTCTTCCTGTGAAGTTTGCGGCACATATTCAACCGGCATGTCCGCAGACGGCGTCTCAACGATTTGCGGCGCGAATTTTATCGCCGGCAAGTCAAACCGCTCGGCCAAAGAATCAAAATCTTGCGAAAACGCCAGCGCTCCCAAGGCAAATCCCGCGATCAGCACCAACATCGCCGGCCAAATGTTTTTTTTGCGATCCTTGCCCATTCCCAAAAAATTGCTTTTTGACTCCTCTTTTGAGGTGAGATCATACATTGACATAGTATTAAATTGCTCTGAATTACAAGACAACAAATATTGGTATCGTAGCGGTATTTGATACCGCTAAAATTTAGCGGTATCAAATACCGCTACTTCCATACCGCTACTTCCCCGGCAATATTTATTTCGTAATTCAAAGTAAATTAAAAATCTGGGATATTCATTGGAAATTGGTAATTGGAAATTGGTTATTTGCGAAACAAGGTTTTGGCTTCTTCCCAAAATTCCGGGCGATCCTTTTTTGCCTTCATCCAATACCACCATTCGCCGCCCCACAGATAAAATTCATCCAGTCCGGTGTTCCGGGCAAACGCAACGTTCTCGCGGAACCGGTCGATGTCCATCGTTTCGGCATCGTTGGCGCCGCCGTCGTATTTTTGGCCGATCGCCCACGGTTCGGCCTGCAATTCAACGCAAACCACCCTCTTTTTGAACAGCAAGCCAACCAATTCCGCCTTAAACGCGTAAAACGCCGGCGGCAGAAGATAATCAACATAGATCCCCAATTCGGAAAAATAAACCCGGCGGTACATTGTGATGCCCGCAATATCGCCGGCGTTCGCGGCGTTAAACCACCACGATCCTTCCCCGCTATCCGATATTACAACAGGCCTTTTGTTCCCGTCAAGGGATTTGACCAGCGCGATCTCCTTTTGCAGAAATTTTTCGTCCCGCCAGGGACATTCGCCGAAAGGAAACAACGGCTCGTTTTCCACTTGCCAGAACTCCAGCGCCGGATGATCGCGATAGCGGATCACCGCGGTTTCCAGCATTGCCAAAACCGCCGTTTGTTGGCGTTCTTTGTCCAGAGCCTTCGCCCACTCCGGAAGATGGCATTCGGGCCAGCGCGGCGTTTTCATTCCGATCACCAACACCGTTTTGGCGCCGGCGCGCGCCGCTTCGTCCATTTGCCGGTCCAGATCGGAAAAATCATACTCCCCCGGACGGGGCGCCAGCAAATCCCAATGCGCGGCGATCCGGATCTTCTTGGCGCCCAAATCGTTGAGCAACGCCGAATAGACAACCGGCCAATCCAACCCCAACGCCGCCGCCTGCTTTTGCGAAAATGAAACGCCCCAAACAACATCCTCCGTTTCCGGCGCCCGCCAGCAATAAAAAATCCCCAACGCGCCCGCCAGCAATAAAATTAATACTCCCAAAATAGCAAATTTCTTTCGCATAACTTTTAAATTCAAACAATGCCGGACCCGCCGCGCAAATATTTACACGGCGGATCGAATATTCAATTTGCCGCAAAGATCGCCAGACCGGCGGCAATCAGCAGAATCGCGGCAATTTTTTGCACCAAGTCCGCCGGAGAAAGCCGCGCGCCGAAAATTTCCGGCCAGCGGCGCGCCAAAAACAGGGAAAAGATAAAAATCAATCCGTATTGCACACCGGCCATGGCATTGATCGCCGGCACGCTCGCCTGCGGTGCCAGCGACACCGCAAAACTTTGCAATAAAAACGCGCTGGCGCCCAGCGCCTGCCCCAAGAAAAACAAACCGCCGGGCTTCCCTTTTGCGCGCTGGCCGGCACGCCTAAAAGAAAACACCGTCCGGCGCACCGATTTTGACGCCAAAAAAGTGATCGCCGCGGCAACGGAACCGAACGCCATCAACAGAAATCCGTTCAAAAAGGGCAACTGCAAATAAACCAGCTTTGCCGCCACGGTATTGGCGGCAAAAAATAGCGGCGCCGCCAGAACAAACAAAATCGCTTCTTTTTTAATTGAAATTCCGCGCGCCATTATCATCCAGCCGCCCAGTATCAGCAAAAAAAATCCCGCCATTTCCTTTTGGTCCAAAACCGCCGCGCCGCCGGAAACCGCGGCCGTCAGAAAAAACGCGCCGATCGGCGTCAGACTGCCGACCACGGGCACCGCGCGGGCGGCTTCCATCCGCTTGAGCGCCGAAAAATAGAAAAAATTGCCGTAAATTTGCGCCGCGCCGGCCAAAAACGCCCACCCAAAAACCGGCGGCGCGGGCTTGGTCCAAAATCCGAACGGCAAAAGCAGGAGTGCTGCCGAACTCAAAATTCCCACATAAAAAGCGTATATTCGCGGATCACCGACTTTTCCGGAAAGCAAGAATTTGTCAATCAGCGCCATCGCCGCAAACAAAGAAAAAGCGGCCAGCGCCACGAAAATCCACACCATGTTTCAAATTTAAAATTTAAAAATCAAAATGAAAAATGACAATGAGATGGTTTCAAAACCCTATTCGTTACGAAATCGTTTTATTCCGAGCGAGCCGAATGAAGAACGAGGAGGCATACTTGAAGCTAAGGTCTGCCGACGAGTGATGAATTCGGCGTAGCCGGAATAAAACGATTGCAGTAGGATAGGGTTTTGAAACCATCTCCATGTAAAATTAAAAATTATTAAATCAAAATTACGTCAAGAATTTTACCTTAATTTTACATTTTGATTTTTACATTTTTAATTAGAGCTTTCACCGAAGATAAGGTTTCGGATATTAGCCACGCCCATCCTTTCCCCCTCAATGAATCCTTCCATTGCCGCCTCGGCCAGATAGCCGTTTTCCCGCCAGTCATCAAGCCATTGGCCGATACAGCGCAAGTCTTCCTGCTCCAAACCGAATCCTGATTTTAACAGCCAGCTTTTGTTGAAATCTTCCTGCGAACCGATCGGCGGCGCGATCACAATGGGAATTCCCAGTGCGGCATAGAACGAAAGTTCGCTGGGTTTGGTCCAAAGAATATCGGTGGCGCGCAATGTTTTATTGAAGCGGTCAAAATATTTCGCGATCGTCGTTTCAAACAGAATTTCCAATCCCGGGGTTTCCTCCGCGTCCAGTCCCGCGGCCAGCACGCCCCGCTCATAAAAATACTTGACCCTTTCGTTAATGCCCGCCGACAAAATCAATTTCAATTTGCCGGCGACAATCCGGTCTTTTAGCTGGCGCGCCAGCGCCAATCCGATTTCGCCCTGCGCGCCGGCGCCGCCGGCGGAAAACATTATCGTGAGCGGATGCCGCGTTTTTAAAGTCGGTGCACACAAAGAATTGTTCACCAGCTGGCAATATTTTGAAAGATAGACATTGTTGGGATCCAAATTCGCCAGCCGTTGCGCCAAATCTTCTTTAAGAATACCGCCCTCGTCCCCGATGTTTTCCTCGGGCAAAGGATAACCGGTCAGAAAAATTCTTTTTTTGGGCACCCCGTAGAGCTTTAACCGTTCCACCACGCGCGGCGTGGGCGCGCAATAATTGATGCGGCTGGAGATCGGATGTTTGGGCGCCCATTGGCGGCTGATATCGGCATCGCAAACCACCAGGTAAATTTCTTCGGAATAATTGAATTCTTCGGCCATAAACGCCGTGATGAAAAAAGTGGTCACCAGCGGCCGCGGGTCTTTTTCCAACTGCGCCACAAAATGCCTTCCCCAGCCTTTTTTGATTAGTCCGTAAGTGCGGTTCGTCAAAAACGGCGCCCGCGACAGATCCTTCATCGGATAAAAATCAACGATCCGCTGAAAAAGCCGGTCATAGGCCGCAAACACCGCATGGCCGACCATCGGAATGCGTTTGAACTTTGAGATCGCTTCGTAAAAGCGGCGGCTTTCCTGCCAGATTTTCCGGTCGCGCGGCGGAATTCCCGGGTAATCGTTGGCATTGATCACTTCGCCGCCGGACAGCGACCGGAGCGTGTGCGCGGTGCGCTGATGGCCGTAACCCATATTCACGCCCACCACCCACGCTTTCCGCGCGCGGCGATTTTTGGTTTCCGTTTCCGTTTTCATCTTCAAAGAAAATCTTTTTTATTAAACTGCCGTTCTTACATCATACCAAAAAAAATTTTATTGCGCCAAAATTTACAGGGGTTCAACCCCTGTAATTTGCATTTGCTTTGTGACGGCAAATAATTATTCGCCCTGAAATTAAAAAGAGAGAGTATGGCTAACCTTTGCCATACTCTTTGAAAAACATCGTCTGATTCGACCCCAACTTACACACGACGACGCGATAGACGTCGACAAAATGAAACCTAAGAAGGAAGCTCCCCCCGGGAGCTTCCTTCTCGCGGCTGGTCTCCACCTCGGTGGTGGTGTACAAGGCGACATAATAGTCGCCCATTATGGTCTCGTTCTCGAGATGCCAATCTGGCATCTCGGCACTTAGTTCAGAAGCTATCTGATGCTTCTGAATCTCAATGCTTCTTTCCGTAGGCTCTTCTATGAAAGAGCCCTCTTTGCTACTCGCTACGGCTGGCGTAATTGCCAGCGTCATTGCCAGAATTACACTGGCGACCACCACTATGATGGCCAGATTCAACTTCATACCCTAACATTAAAGCATATATATTTAATTTTGTCAAGACCACCGCGAAAGTTGCGGGGTATTCCGATGCTCCGCTGTGCCGCACGATTGGATTTAAAAAAATCACGGATAATTTTATTTTTACGGCTCTCTCAAAACATACACACAATTTTGCCTGAAAATATCGTTATAACATCAATTATATGCCTAAAAATTGGCATGTCAGGCTCATGACCGCAAAACGCAAAAGGACGATCACACAGAATCGTCCCCGTTAAATATAAAAACGCAACGGCCTACTCAATCTCAGCCAGAATTTTGGCAATTTCGGCTTTTTGGCTGTCATCCCCGCGAGTTTTGAGATAAGCGATATGCTCGTCGTTTACTTTTTTCATTTCCGCCTGCATCCGAACCTTGAAATTTTCATCGCCGGCGTGCGCTTTGGCAATTTGTTCCATTATTGCCTTTTTCTCCTCACTACTCTTCTGCGCCGCGTCATTGATTGCTTTAATTTCTTCCGGAGTCAAAACTCCCAGAAATGCCGTTGACACCGCAATTTGTTGAATCTTGGCTAACTCTTTCAACGTGGCGTCAATATCATCGAATGTAAATTCCAATATTTCGTAAATACGGGCCAGGCAATCTTTAATTTTTGGCGTAGCTTGAACCATGGTTTTATGAATTAGTATTTTTCGCCGCAACCTTCTTGCTTTACTCCAAGAAAACTTTGGCTTTAAAAAAATTAGGACCCTTTAATTTTCTTCAAAAGCTTTCCCACGTAAGCCATTTTCTCATGATCCCCGCTATCGGGATTTTGGCCCAATGGCACTGTTTCCGGTTTTTCTTGATTTCCCAATCCCACTGTTTTCAGTTGCTTGTCATTGCCCAATGGCACAGCTTCCGGATTATGACCCTTAACAACATTGCCTATTTCTACTTCTTTTGGAGTTTCGCCTTGGACAACTTTACCTATTTTTATAGCTTTCGATTCGCCATCGCGGCTAACTGAGCTCGCATCTACTATCTTTGAATTCTCTCCTTCGCCAACCTTGTCCAGTCCCGTGGGGTCTTGCCTCTCACTTTCCGGGAGACCTATTCCTCCTTTTGGAGCAACATAGGTTTTAAAACTGGTTTCTTGGGTACCGTCGGCTTTAAAACTGGTTTCTTGGGTACCGTCGGCTTTAAAACTGGTATCCGCCTTGCCAACTCCAATACCTCCTCCTTTATTGAGATCTCCAATGTTGCCACCACCGCCGCCACCCTCCACAGCCTCCTTGATTTTATTTTCATCCGGAAAATCCGGATAAGACCCGGAAAATGGCTCTTTACCTCCAGGCGGGTTTTCCATTAGGTTTTTGCCCCCCTTACTTAACCACTCAACGGCTTGCTTCTGATCGGAATCAACAGGAGTTTTTTCCAAACCGGTACCTATTGGGTTTGGTTGTTGCGTCTCACCGGCTGAAGGATCTGCCGGCCACCTGTCTTCGTAACCGGGATTATCCCACCAACTCTTATCATAAAAAACTTTGTCCGGGTCAATGTCAACGGCTTCCGGAACAACTCCTTGCTGGCTAACTGCCTCCCCAAAACTCTCAACCATTTCGTCCAATCCCACCATTCCCCCCGTAAGCAAATCAAAATCCGGCGTACCAACGATCATGATCCTTGTCGCCATCAAGGTGCCGACCATCGCCAATTGCCGCCCGCTCGGATGCGTAATACCCAAAGCCCCAACTTTACCGATAAATCCCCGCGTGCGATCCTTAAGCATTCCCGCCAAATTTTCAATAACGCCTTGCTTTTCAGGAGATTCAATTTTTTCCGGCTCCAAAGTTTCAATTCCCATAATTTTTACGAAAAAATAGTTTTCGTGATTTTGATATATTTTAAACCTTTTTGACATATTACAATATGCCGCTTCCAAGTGTCAATAAACTTCACCGAGGCAAAGCCCCGAGGCATTCTGGCGAGTAAATAAATAAAAACAGAGGCCAAACCTCTACGAAATTCGCATTTGAAAAAGAAAAAAGAATCAGGCGGTGCACAATTGCATATCACCATAATGATTACGGTGCAATTTGTACAATTTGTACAAGCCTGATTCCCACACGCTGGAGATGCTTCCCCAGCCTCATTTTCCACTACGTCGCAGTCGCATGGCGGAATATCTATGTCCGCCATCCCGAGCCCCATTAATCCAATCACAAGGATTAATGAGACGATTATTCCTTTTTTCATCTAGGGATTTCCTCCGTTTTTGATTATACATCTTTTTCTGATTTTGTCAAGGGTTTTAAAATTTAATAAGCTCTTCTTTTTCTCGTTTCCTGATTTTGTGCGCGGCCGCCGCCAAAACGGCGTAGGCAAGCGCCAGCCAGAAAAAGCCGATTTCAAATTCCATTTTGGCGCCGGGCAAACCGGCAAAGAAATCATTCACCGCCAGCAAATAGGACAGCGCCAGCCAGATCGGAAAAAATAAAATCCATCCCAGCACCGGGCTGATCGCCCCGCAAATCGCCAGCACAAATCCATAAATCGTGATAAACGACACCAGCGGCTCCACCAGAACATTGGCAATCAGCCCGTAAGACGAAACATAGCCGAAATTATAAACTACCAGCGGCAGGGTAAAAATCTGCGCCGCCAGCGCCACCGATAACGCTTGGCGCGCGAATTTCGGGCGGACAAATCCGATTTTCTTTTCAATCGGCCGCGCAAAAAACACCATTCCCAGCACCGCCAAAAACGACAATTGAAACCCGATATCAAAACGCAAGATAAGCGGATTTTGCCACACCATCGCGGTAGCGGCGATGGCGATAATCCGCAAAGTGTCGCCGGGGCGGCCGATAATTTTGGCAAACATCGCCAAACTACCCATCACCGCGGCGCGCACCGCCGACGCGGGCAGGCCGATCATCGCCACGAACAGCCACACAAAAACAATTGTCGCCCAAAGGGCCTTTTGCCGCCACCATCCCAGCGCAATCAAAAACGGCACGATTACCTGCGCCATAATTGCCACGTGGGCGCCGGAAACCGCCGACAAGTGGCGCAGTCCGGAAATGTTCAGTTTTTCTTTCAATGCTTGCCCCAATCCGCTTTGATCGCCCAGTAAAATCGCGGTCAACAGCGAATTTTGCGGCGCCGGCAGGCTCTCTCCCGCCCCCCGCTTAAGCTGATGTTTCATCCACAGCAAACCGGCGTAGACCGGATTGCCGTTGCTCTCCGACGCCAACTCAATCTCGGGCCATCGCGCCATCGCGTAAACCCCGTCTTTGGCCAGATAATTTTTATAATCAAAATCCGAAAAATTTTGCGGCGCTTCCAGCCGGGCGACAAATCGGATTTTATCGCCGTAAACATACTCCGGATAACGGCGCGCCAACACCATAATGTTGCCTTCAATTCCGTCAGGGCGCAAAATAATTTGCTGGCTTGAATCTTTCAAAACCGGATCGCGGACAACCGTTCCGACAACCTCAACCGTTTGGCCGTTTAGTTTTGTCAAGTCATTGTCAACCGTTTTTTGCCAGGCCGCATCAAACCGCCAAAAACCAAAGATGAATCCAAATAATAAAATTCCGGCCAGCGCGATTTTATGCCGGCGCGCGGCAATGCCGCTGCCAAACAAAAAAACGGCGCCCGCCGCCAAAAGCCAAAACAAAAAACGCGAAATTGACACCATTGACGCCGCCCCCACCCCGGCCATTGTTGCCAAACACCCGTATAAAAACACCTGCGGATAAGGCATTTATTTACTCATCCGCCAGAATACCCCGGGGCTTTGCCCCGGCGATGTTTGGCAGGGGAATAAAATGATTTCAATGATTCCCTTCACCGGTGCGGGTTTATCGCGTGATGCAAACAGCAAAATCATTTTCGCGCCCGCACGCCTTCGTAGTGGATATTTTTATTGCCATTACCCCATTTTTTCCAAAAGTTTTTGGGAATCCCGGATTTGTGAATGATTGATTCAAGAGTTTTTGGCGGTATGCTTTTCCCTCGGTGCCACGGGACGAACGTTAATCTTTCTTGGCCATCCACACATCCGCGATAATAAAAATGGGATCCTTCCGTGTTAACATGCTTAAAATAGTGCTTCCTCAGAAAACGCTCAACATCTTTAAAATTCCAATTGAGCAGTCCGTTAGGCATAACAATAATTTTTGAGATTATTGAGGCTCACACAGCATTCATCGATGCTTTTTATCGCGGATTTTAGCGGTTTTTCTTCTTTTGCCGATTTTAGAAACGCCTCGTATAAATCAAAATATTTTTTTTCCGCTTGATTGTTGAGCAAATCTTCGCTTAATTTCTCTTTTTTCACGGTTTTTAAATAACCCAGCGAAACCACGCTTAGCTCATTCTTAACTTCATCTATCGTTTTTCCCTGAATCACCATTCCAAAATCCAAACACACGCCGGTAAAAAGTTTATCGCCTTTCTTTTTGAAAATAAGAAATTTTATTTGTCCGCGCGTTATTTTGTTCATATTTTTACCGCTATTGTTTTTATAGTAAAGCATAACGCAAACTAACACAAATACCGTCAAAGTCAATTTGATATTTTGGCAATCAGGGGTTCTTCCCAATCAAAACAGGTCTGAACTCCCGCCAATTTTTTGAATTCTTTGCCGCAATTTTTATCGGCTTGGACAAACTCCAACAATAAAGCCACGCAACCTTCAATAAATCCGCCCACGGCGCCGTCGGAGTCGTCCACCCCGCCGGTGCATAGTTTTTTATCCAGCCGCAGAAGCAAATTAACAATCAATTTGACGGTTTGCGGACTGGCCGGCAATCCACTGATGATGGCAGACAAGCGATTACCGCCTTCGGATAAAGAATTTTGATAGGCAAACCATTTTTTTGACGGCCCGCGCCAGGCCTTGATGTATTTTTGCGCCTCGCGAATTTTTTCTTTAACTTGCACCGATTCTTTATCATCCAAATCGCCGGTTCTACCGCAAAATGACACCTTGTTTTTTTGTTTTTTATCCTCATCGGACAGCGGCGCGCCGTGCCGCACCGCCCAAATCGCCAGCGCCACCATATGCTTGCAAAGAATATCCTGCCGGCCCACGAAACAATTGCAATGGCCGCGATCATAATGCGTTTCGGAAACCGCCACGTCATAGGACTGGGTGCCTGAAACCCGCGCGGTAAATCCGATATAGGACTCCTCCACCTCGCTCACTTTGCCGGCCTCATACAACCCCACCGCCCGCACCCAAGTTTTTTGGTCCACTCCAAACTTAATTTTTTCCAAATCATATTGAGGAATCATATCATCATATAACCGCTAAAAGGGTCCGACCCTTTTAATTAAAACATTCAAACATTCCAACATTCTCAAGAATGTTGGAATGTCCGCTAATTATCAATCATCAATTATTGATTATTGTTTAAAAGTCGCGAACGCGGACAAACGGCACATAGGGTTTGATCTTGGCCAGCGCCGCAGTGAAAAATTCGTCGTCAAAGGGTTTTAATTTTTCAAATTCGGGATCAATGTTGCGCCCGGGTTTGAAATTCTGCAAAAAATATTTGGGAGACCGCCCGGGAATATCCTGCCCGATCCACTTGGCCATCCGGCCGAGATCGTCGGGCGTATGAACCCCGGGCGCAACCGTAGTTCTGAATTCAAAATCAATCCCCCCGTTTTTCAAAATCTTTAGGCTTTTCTCAACATCATCCACTCTTATCGACAGGGGTCCAACCCCTGTCAAATCTGCAGGGGTCCAACCCCTGTCAGCCCCGGCAAAAAGCGTCGCGTATCTTTCTTTGGGCAGTTTGATGTCCATGGCCACATAGTCAATCAATTTTTTATCAATCAGTTCTTTTATCATTTGAGGATTTGATCCGTTGGAATCCAGCTTGATCAAAAATCCCAAATCCTTTATTTTTCGGCAAAATTGGGGCAAGTCCGGATGCAATGTCGGCTCTCCCCCGCAAATGACCACCCCTTCCAGCAATCCTTGTTTTTCTTTCAAAAATTCCAAAACCTCCGTTTCCGGAATTTGGGGCTGTCGGGCAATCAACTCCGGCAGAACCAACTCCTTGGAATAACACCACGGACACCGGAAATTGCACCCGGCCAAAAACACCGTGGCCGCCACATGCCCCGGATAATCAATCAACGTTGTTTTTTGCAGTCCGCAAATCTTCATAATGGTTTGTTCCAAATAATTTCTCGCGATTGTCAATTATAACTCCGCCCGCCGATTTAACCAAGAACCATTTTTGCGACCGCAAAATTTGTCAGATAATGCGCCAATAGGAACGCAAAGCTCATCGTTTAAGAGGCAAGCGCCATAGGGATTTTTCGTCTTCGGGCCAGGCGGCGCGAGCAACGATGTTGTTGCAGGACAGATCCGTGGTTTCCACGGCCGGACACCGGGCACATAATTTAAGCGCGCAATGTTTGGCACAGCCGTCACAAACATATTGCTCCCAAAAATGCTCGCAGGAATTTTTGATCACATTACGGTCATGCCGCCGGTCAAAAACCTGACTTTTCTTTTCAATCGCCCGATCGATTATCTCTTCAAAAGTGAACTTCTTCAATTCAAAAAGCTGGCCTTTGGCGGCAAACCCCTCTTTTTGCTTGGCAATATATTCGTCCGGATTGGCAATGTCGGTAAAACGCAGTGCATTTAAAATTTCCACGATTCTTTTTTGCAACGCCAATTTTCCGCCGGCTTTCTTTTCCATCAACGCCAGCGAATATAATCCAAGCGACGCGCCCCATGGCAGATCGCCGGCCTCCATTTTTTGCTTCATTGACGCGAAATGCGCCGCCCGCCACCAGTGCGGCATATAGATCGAATTTATTTTCCCTTCGGCCAGAAATTTTATCAGCCGCATCCATCCCAGATTGCTGGGCATAAACCGGCCCTTTTCATAACGGAAATGTGCCGCCTTGGCATTTAAAAATCCCACCCCTTCCCTGAGATCGCGGAGGCATTCTTTGGTGGTCCAAAGGATCCACTGGCCGGCGCTGGGCGCCAAAATCGATTCATTGATAGTCAAATCGGCATCGCACAAAATTTTACGCAAGGCATATTCGCCGATCTCCCCCTTTACCGGTTCGGCATCTTCGCTTTTCAGTTCAATTCCTTGAGCGTTAAGATTTTGCCGGATGCGCAAAAATTTTTCCGCCAAAAAATCCTTGCTCTTGGGTAAGGTGCCTTTGTGGAAAATAATAATATCAACATCGTTTATCCGGCGCTCAACAGCTTGCCGTTCTTGATCGAAAAACCCATCATTGGCAAACGCCAGCGCCTCAATGCAACAAAGGCGGGCAAGCCCGCCTTTTATCACTATATCTTGCTCCGGCGCCAGTGAATCAAGCGCGTATTCCACAAACGGCGGAAATTTGGCAATCACCCGCTTGGCCAATTCCACCTGCACGAATTTTCTCTGCGGTTTTATCATAAAAGATTTGGCAATCGGCGACTAATTCGCCAAGGTTTCTTTTTTCACGCGGTATTCTTTGCGGTCTTTGTATTCCTGCTGTTTGCCGGTGTTGAATTGCGTCACCGGCCGCAAATAGCCCACCACGCGGGTGTAGACTTCGCAGGGCTGTTCAATGGCGCATTTGGGACATTTGAAATGCTCGCCGGCAATGTAGCCATGCGTGGGGCAGATGGAAAACGTCGGCGTGAGCGTAATGTAGGGCAATCGGAATTTTTCAAAAATCTTCTTCACCAGCGCCTTGACGCTCTGCGTATCGGACAATCTCTCCCCCAAAAAAAGATGCTGGACCGTGCCGCCGTTATAGCGGCATTGGATCTCGTCTTGAAGCTTCAACGCCTCAAACACATCATCGGTAAAATTAACCGGCAACTGCGACGAATTGGTATAATAGGGACTCTTTTTTGTGCCCGCCGCGGCAATGTCGGGATATTTTGCTTTGTCTTTCAAGCACAGGCGGTAAGCGGTGGATTCACCCGGCGTCGCTTCCAAATTATAAATGTTGCCGGTTTCTTTTTGATAGGCCACCATCCGCTCGCGCATAAAATCCATCACTTCCAGGGCGAATGCTCTCCCCTTTTTGGAGGCGATATTTTCGTCCAAAAAGTTAACCAGCATCTCGTTCATCCCCACCAATCCGATGGTGGAAAAATGATTGCCGTAATATTGGCCGCGGGATTTTTTGATGTTGGACAAATAATGGCGGGAATAGGGATACAGCCCTTTTTCAATGTAGTTTTCAATCACCTTGCGCTTCAACTCCAAGCTCTCTTTGGCCAGATCCATCAATCGTTCCAGCCGCTGGAAAAATTCTTTTTTCGTCTTTGACAGATAGCCCAGCCGCGGCATATTGATGGTCACCACGCCGATGGACCCGGTAAGCGCGCCACTGCCAAACAGCCCGCCGCCGCCGCGATTGTGCAGTTCGGTGAGGTCAAGGCGCAGGCGGCAACACATTGAGCGCACATCTTCGGGGCTGATGTCGGAATTGATGTAATTGGTGAAATAATTGACGCCATATTTGGCCGTGGCCTCCCACATCGGCTCCAGCGCCGGATTGTCCCAGTCAAAATTTTTGGTGATGCTTACCGTCGGAATGGGAAAAGTGAATACCCGCTGATTTTTGTCTCCCTCCAGCATCACCTCGTAAAAGGCGCGGTTGAGCATATTCATTTCTTCCTGAAACTCGCCATAGGTTTTATCCTGCGGCACGCCGCCGATGATCACCGGCTGTTTGGCAAACGACGGCGCCGGCGTCAAATCCAGCGTCACGTTGGAAAACGGACACTGAAATCCCACCCGCGTGGGCGTGGCCATGTTGAACAAAAACTCCTGCATCGCCTGCTTGACTTGGTGATAATTCAAATTGTCATAATAAATGAACGGCGCGATCAATGTGTCAAAATTGGAAAAGCTCACCGCGCCGGCCACTTCTCCGGCCAGAGTGTAGATGAAATTCACGGCCTGTCCCAAAACCGTGCGCAAATGCTTGGGCGGTTTTGATTCCAATTTTCCCGGCGTGCCGCCAAAGCCGCGGCGCAGAAAATCATAGAGATCCCAGCCGGAGCAGTAAGGCGCCAAAGTGTCCAAATTATGCAAATGGAAATCGCCCGATTCGTTGGCCTCGCGAATTTCCTTGGGATAAATTTTATTGAGCCAGTATTTCTTCACGATGTAGGACACCGCGTAGTGATTGAGTCCCTGCAAAGAAAAAGCCATATTGGCATTTTCTTGGACTTCCCAATCCATCTTTTCCAAATATTGATCCACCCGGTCCATCGCCTCATCGCTGGCCACCGCCGCCTCGCGGATTCGCCGCCTCTGCTCGCGGTAGAGAATGTAGGATTTGGCGGTTTCCACCAGCCCCTCCATAATCAACACCTCTTCAATAATGTCTTGAATTTGCTCCACGCCGGGCACGCCGCCGTTTTTAAAACGGCGGATAAACAACTTGCGCGCCTGCTCGGCCATCTTTCTGGCTCTGGTTTCATCGCCCTGTCCGGTCGCGGTAATCGCCTTGAAAATCGCGTTGACAATCCGGTCAAAGTCAAAGTCAACAATCCGGCCGTCCCTTTTTTGCACTTTGGTGATTTTATTTTCCATGGCTTTTTATTCTTCCGCGTTTATCGGCAAATTGAAACGATTTTAAAATCGGCTCATATTCGTTTATAAACCGGCGATCAGAGATTTTAACAAAGACAATACCCCATTTTAGCCCGCCCAAAAAATCCGTCAAATCCCCCTTAAAAAATTCTAAACCCTAATTTCTAAACCCTAAACAAATCTAAAATTCAAATTTAAAAAAATAATTTTTTTGTTTTGATTTTTAAATTCTGAATTTATTTAGAATTTGAAATTTAGTTTCAGAAGCCGGTGGCCACCACCGTGATTTTAATCTCCCCCTTAGGCAAGGTTTGATCATGCACCGCGCCAAAAATCACGCGCGCCCGCGCATTGATCTCGGAAGTGATAATCTTGGCGGCTTCTTCAACCTCGGACAAACTGATATCCAATCCTCCGGAAACATTGAACAGCAAACCCTTGGCGCCGCGCGCCGGCGCGTCAAACAGCGGTGATTCCATCGCCGCCCGCGCCGCGATTTCCGCGCGCTTTTCTCCCCGCGCCCGGCCAATGCCGAAAATCGCCCGCCCGGAATCTTTTAATATGGAACGCACGTCGGCAAAATCAACATTAATGATCCCCGGCGACAACACCAAGTCGGAAATACTCTGCACCGCCTGCCGCAACACTTCGTCGCAAAGCCAAAAGGCGTTGGCCAAAGTCGTGTCGGGATTCAGCGCCGCCAGCAATTTGTCGTTGGAAATGGAAATCAGCGAATCCACCTTGCCCTTGATGATGTCCAAACTTTCCTGCGCCACGCGCTGGCGGTAAGCACCTTCAAAGGAAAACGGCCGCGTCACCACCGCCACGGTGAGCGCGCCGGCGTTTCTGGCAATCTCGGCCACCACCGGCGCCGCGCCCGAACCCGTACCTCCCCCCATCCCGCAGGCAACAAACACCATCCCGGCGCCGGCCAGCGCTTTTTGGATGTCTTCTTTTTGTTCTTCGGCGGCCTTGCGGCCCATTTCCGGATTCATCCCCGTCCCCAATCCCTGAGTGAGCTTTTTACCGATCTGGATTTTGACATCCGCCTTGACTTTTTTCAAGTCTTGATAATCCGAATTGAGCGCAATCAACTCCACTCCCCGGATCCGGTCTTTTTCCATACGGGAAATCGCATTGCACCCCGATCCCCCCACTCCCGCCACTTTGATATTGATTGGATTGAACATCTGAAACAATTTTCAATTTACAAACAAAACATAAATCCACGGTTTTCGTTTGATTCGTTGGAAATTGAAAATTCATTAAAAACTGATAATTGATAATTGATAACTGATATCATTAGGGGACGAATATTTTGAAAAATCGCTTGATTTTCCCCAATCCCCCCGCCGAAAATCGCGAAGAGCCGGCAGACTCTTCTTCTTTTTCTTTCCATCCCGCCCGCGCCAGCCCGCAAACCGCCGCCAGCGACGGGTCGTCTTCAATATTGGAAAAATTCCGGAGTGCGCCAACCGCGCAGGTGAGTTGGAAAACTTTTTTGGCAACCTCATCGGCTCCCGGAACTTTGACGCCGCCGCCGACAAGAACGATGCCTCCGGGAAGTTTTTTCTCGCGGCCGATTTTTTTTAATTCTTTGTTGGCGAGTTCAAAAATTTCCGCCACGCGTTCCTGAATGATGCGGGAAACCAATCTTTGAGAAAATATCGCTCCCGCCGCTTTATCGTTTTCGCCGGCCAATTTGATTTTTTTATCCGCGCCCTTGAAGGCGCACATCCCCTTTTCCACTTTCAATCTTTCGGCGGTTTCCACGTCAACTTTCAGGCCGATGGCAATATCGTGCGTGATGTTGGCCGATCCGATCGGCAGAATCGCGATATGCGACAAATCCCCCTCTTCATAAACCGCTAATCCGGCGGTGCCCGCACCGACATCCAACACCGCGGCGCCCAATTCTTTTTGTTGTTCGGACAACGCCGCGCCCGCGGCGGCGATCACCGCCGGCGCGCGATTGGCCACCTCCAAACCGGCGCGCAACACCGCTTGATCCGAATTTTTCAAGTAAGGGGTAAATCCTGCCACGATCAGCACTTCGGCTTCCAGGCGGACCCCTTTCATTCCCACGGCGTCCTTGACGCCGGACTCCCCGTCCACCGCAAATTCCCGCGGATAAATGTCAACGATCTCTTTATTGGAAGACAGAGAGATCGTTCTGGCAGCCTGCAAAACGCGGTCAACATCTTCGGCGGAAATACTGCCGTCGGCGCGGGAAACCGAAACCAATCCGTGCGACCGGGTACAAAAAATATGGCCGCCGTTAACGCTGATGTGGACCTCCTCCAAATCATGCCCCACCGCCAACTGGGCGGCCTTGAGCGCTTCGCCGATGCATTTGGCGGCGGCTTCCGCGTCCACCACCACTCCCCGCCGCACCCCTCGCGACGGCTGGCCGGCGGCATAAGTAATTTCCAAATTTTCTTCTTCAGGGCGCTTTTGCGCCACCGCGATCTTTATTGAACTAGTGCCAATGTCCAACCCGGTGATCAATGATGATTTCGCCATGCAAAATTTTTTAAAAGTCAACTCTCAATTTTGAAAGATATTCTTCTTCCTTTTTGCGCATTGAACGCGCCGCGGCCTCGTTTTTTTCGTGGTCATATCCCAGCAAATGCAACGTTCCGTGAATCGCCACCCACGCCGCTTGACAATCAAAAGCGCGCCTCGCCTGCTTGGCGTCTTGAGCGACAACTTCGGGACAAATCACCAACTCTCCCAAAATTCTCCCGCCGACAAGCTCTTTGCCTTCGCAATGCGCGAAAGATAGGACATCAGTGGCGCAATCCACCATACGATATTTTTTATTGAGCGCTCTGATCCTGTTTTTTCCGACAAAAACCAGCGACAGTTCGCCGCGCGATTTTGACTCCCCCTCCATTACGGCCGCCGCCGCTTTTTTAATCAGCGGCGCGTTGATTTTTCGGCCAGTTAAATTGTTAATTTCAATAATCGGTTCCATCTTCATTTTACCAGACAAAAAGCCCGAACGCAAATCAATCAACGCGGCGCCGCGTCATTCCGCAAATTTCAATGTCGCAATGGCCGATTGGTAAAGCCGTTCGTCATAATCGTCCGCCCCGCCGCATTTTTCCGCCGCTTCTTTAGCCAGCATACCAAACTCAAACACCCGCCCGGCGTTCTCAACAAACACCGAACTGCCGTACAGGCCGGCCTTCGGAGTTTGGTAACTGGTTTTCACCGCCGGCCGGCCGGCGGCATTGATGTTTTCCCGCGATTCAACTTCCATCCCCTGCAACTGCCGCGCCATAAAATCTTCCAATGTTTCATTTTCGCTCCCCGCAAAAAAATAGAAATCATCCAATGAAAATCCGTCCTCGGTCTTTTGGGGCGACGGACAACGCGCATCGCCGGCAACCGTCGGATAGCGCAATTCCAGACCCCAGCGATCATCGCGATAAACCGCTAACGCAAACCCGCCTTCGGGTGCGGGCGCGCCCTCTTCGGCAGTTTGTTCGGGCGGCAGTGCGGATTCGGTTTCGGGATTGTCGGCAACTTCAATGATATCAACTTTTTCCTGCGGATAGCGGTAGACGTTGAAATAAAAATCCAAGGCAATCCACGCGAAAACCCCGACCGCCAGCCCCGCGACTATCCAATTGAAATTATAATTTCCTTTTTTCCTCCTCGCCATGATTTTTTAATTATTAATGTTCGCTAATTGACTTGAATATAGAATATGCCTGATTTAGCTTTATTTTCAGACTTGTTGATATTCAAGCTATTATGCGATAGTTAATAGTTGTTTTATTCCAACACGATATGCCAAAACAAAAACTCGTTCAAACAAGCATTGCATCCGGCATCGTTCAATCAAATTTTAAGGTGGAAATAATCGGAAATAAAATTTCATCCCTCATTGTTTCATCAAAAGATTTTTCCGGCTCCTTGTCGCACAAATCATCCCTTCCATAGGAACTCCTAATAAGTAATCCCATAGTTATTTTATAACAAAATCCATTATGCAATGTCTTGTAAGTATAATCCATATTCACCTCGCCGCCCATCGCGTGATCGTCGCTATAATCCCGATAAAAAGTAAGGCCATTGACTTCTTTTGTTTCTGGCCAGCCGCTTTGCGTTAACTCCCAGGAACGCTGATTTATATAATTCTGGTTCGTTGTCGGCTGATATATAATGCTTTTTTGACAATCAGGATCATCACCCTTGCTAAAATCAACCCACATGTGTTCGCACATCAGACAAGGGTCATCGCTTTGGCATTTAAAAATAATCCTATTATTGGCGCGATCAAATGATTCATGCCACTTGATCGGATAATTGACATTTATTCCTATATTTTGATTCCGATATATTCCTGGCACAATATTATCGGCAGAATCGAACAATTCAACAAATTTGAATGTGGAAAGCATTTGGTTAAAAAATTCATTTGGTTCAATATTATCGTTTGGAGATAGTCTTATAAAAAAATCAGCATTGTCATTAAAAATTATAACTATTGTTGAACCAAAATCGCCCAATTCACCAATAGAATCGCCGCCCGAGGATAAAAGGTAAAACTTAACCCAATATTCTGCAACCTTACCATCCGCGACCAAATTGGCCTTCCGAATAATATTATTTTTTACAGCATTATCAAGTTTTTGAACATAAATTGATCTGTGGGAATTGTTAATTTCGTAAATAAATTGAATGTTTTTTGAATGTCGCTCGTCGCGCGTGCTATCACGATTATTGATCGTAAATTTATAATCATTGATTTGGGGAAAATTTATCTCAAAACCGTATTCCTCATTGCGGTAAGTTTGCCAATCGGAAGTGTCAACCGCTTCGCCTTGCGCCAAAGTTGGCGCGGCGGCCTGTCCCGGCTCAATCGCCGTCGTCGTGGCGGCAGCCGGTTCCGACGGTATATCTTTCAAAATATTTTCATCCGCCGGCGCGGGGTTAGTTCGGGCGGTTTGATTGAAATAAAGATACGCGCCCGCGCCGATCGCGGCCAGCGACAGCACAATCAAAACAACAACCAGCGTCGCAAACTCTTTTTGATTTGGATCCATAAGTTTGTTTGTTTTTATCGCATTAAAAGAAAATACTTTAATGGAATCTTTATCGCATTATTTTCTTTCGAATATTCCAATTCGTCATTAGAAACAATAATGCTGTATTCGGGCTTTATTTTTTGCGCCGTCGCAATTGCCTGCCGATATCCTTTTTTGCCCGCGCCGATTTCCATCACAATCCTGCGCTTGCCCAAGGTAATAATAAAATCGGCGCCGCCCTCGGAAACATCGTAAGTCAACGAACAATCGCCAAACTGCGGTAAAATTCCGTTCAAATACATTCCCGCCAAATCTTCAAACAAACTTCCCTGATAATTTTCGAATACATCCGCGCTCTCTCTGGCCGCCAAATATGAAAATCGGAGCGCCGGCGTTGCAAAAAGATATTTTGACGGTTTTTTAACCTGTCGAAAATGGGCGCCGAAAGGCGCAACCCGCGAAACCAGACCGGAACTTTCAAGAGATTTCAAAATGAGACGCAAAGTGTCGGGCTTCATTTCCATCGTTTGGCTCAACTTTGTCACGCTCACCCCCAATGTTTCGGAAATCAAATACAATATCTTATCAATCCGGTTTAATGTTTCGGTTTCAAATTTGTAAAACTGCGGAATATCGGAATAGATTATCTTGTTGATAATCTGCGCAATAAAACTTGCCGCCATCCCCTCATTGTCCATTTTCAGCGCAAACGGAAATGTCCCGAATTTTACATACCGGCTTATTTCCAGCAAATCAATATCCAGCCAGTATTTTTTTATTCCGGCACTTTCTTTTTGCAATTTTTCAAACGCGTCTTGGGCGCTTTGCGAACGCAAAATCGCGCCTTCAACCGCCCGCATTACCTCATCTGCCGGCGGCTTGCCGTATTTAAAAAGCAAATACTCGGAAAAACCGACTGGATTGACATCAACAAAAAAAACCCGGCGAGCAATATCGGCGCCAACTTGTTCGCGCAACAACAACGCCGCCGATCCGGTGCAAAAAATCATTACTTTTTTTGATTTGTCATACATTGACTTCAAAAAAAACGCCCACTTCTCGTCGTAATGGATTTCGTCCAAAAAAAGAATCAGCGGCGCGTCAATTTCTTCCAAACGCTTGCCGACCAATTCTTCATAGTTCTCAAAAATGTCCCACAAACCGATGCCAAATCTTTTTATCGTTTCGTCGGCCGAAAGATAAAATTTGCCGACATTTCCATCCAATGACAAAAAAAGCTGGGCCAATAAAGTGGTCTTGCCGGTGCCGCGCAATCCGGGCATAACGATTATCCGCGGTTCACCGCCTTTAGCCAAAAAATCAAGCATGTAACGGCGCAACTCAAAAAACACGCTCCGCTTGAAAAGCGGCTTTCCTTGGACATCGTTGGCCATGCTTCGCAACCGCTTGGGTGCCGAAACGATCTGTGCCCGGATATATTCTTGAAATTCTTTATTTGCCATAATACTAACCTATCATAAGGGGTTAGCAAATGTCAACACTAACCCTTTACAAAGGGTTAGTAATCATCACCGAGGCCGAAACTGCGGCGATCATGCCACCAGCAACCCCATCAGCAAAACCACTCTGGCTTGGTTTTGATTTTTTAAATTGAAATATTTTTATTAACCCAGCGGTTAGTTATATTTTATGGTTTTTTCTTCTTTCTTAATCAACTTTCCGTTTTCCAATTTGTAAATTTCTTCAACTGTCCTGCTAGTCATATTTTGACGATCGAAATCAGTATCCCTGGTAATCTTTATAAAACCACCATCAAATAAAACCGATTTTATTTCCAAACCATATCCATCTAAAAGAATAGTATTCTCTTTACCGGGGCAAATCCATTTTTCATTTTGTTTTTCCAAAATCTGCATATATTTCGGATATATATGGCTTAATTTATCAAATTCCGTAATAAACACAACCGATTCGTTATTTCCGTCATTGTCAACATCGGCAACCAAAAATTTTTCCACATCCAAGGTCGCAACATAATCGACCGGCTCTTCATTTTCAAAAAAATTATATTCATAACCGGCCTCGCCGTCCGCTAAATCCAAATTTGACCGCGGATAAGGTTGCGATATGCAAACCGAAGCATTATATAATTCATTCATTTGCTTATCCGCTTGCGTTTCGGAAATCTTATTAACCTTAAAAGAAGACATAATCAACGAAATAAGATCTTTTTCATCCGGATCCAGTTCCCATCCATGTATAAACGTCTCAAAATCAACAATAAATACATTATATTTGTGTTTTTGCGACGAAGCATGGATTGTCACCGGCAACTTAAAATAATAATACAATGCGCCACCATCATCATTTTTTGATTCAATTACTGCCACCGGCAAACCGTTTATTTCTTTTTTTTCGATATTTTCTATATTTGAATTCCCTATTTTTTTGCTTTTTATTTTTTCATCCAAAAATAAATCAAAATTTTCAATAAATGATGCTGCGATGTTTATCTGGTTATCCCTTATATCATTGTAGTAAGAATATTCGGTTCCCGACCAATCGACAGGCAATTTAATTTCGTATCCGAATTTTTCACTTCGCCGAACGTTCCAATCTTTTGAATCATAATTTTCTATTGTTTTTTTAAGATATTCATGCCATGCGATTTCTTTTTCGGTTAAAATTTCATCTTGGATTGCGATCTCAGTCTTAACCGGCTCTTCCGATTCTTCAACTTCGGTTTTAACTTCTTTTTCGCCAACAACCGACTGGTTTTCGGTTTTTTGGACCGCAGGCGCAGGTTTTGGCGTGGCAACCTGAGTTTGATAGACCCAAACGCCGGCGCCGGCCAAAAGCGCCGCCGTAATAACCAGCGCGACGACAATTGCCGCAAATCCTTTTTGGTTTATTTCCTCCATAATTTATTTTTTATAATCGATTAAAAGCCACTTCCACAAAGGAATTTTTATCACTTTTTTGCCGTCAATTTTTTCTACCCCTTCTTCATCGTCCGTAATAATCAATAAATTATCGCATTTCAATTCATCAGAAGCCAAAACAAGCGCTTTTATTTCCCTTTCTTTTGGTCCCATGGCGTCTAATTTATGGCAAACTTGAATAAGTTGCGTTATTTTGTTTTTATTTTTTACGGCAAAATCAACCTCCTTGCCGGAATAATCGCTCCAATAAAATATTTTTGATTTTTCTTGCCAATAATTCTTCCGCCTTCTAAGATCAATCGCCACCGCGTTTTCCATGATCCGACCGAAATTATCCGAAAAATTAACCGCAACTTCGTTGATCATTCCCGTATCAATCGCGTAAACTTTTTTGGAGGTGATATACCTTTGTTTCAATTTATACGAAAATTTTTCAAAAACAAAAATTAAAAAAACCGAACTCAAATAATCAATGTAGTTTTTAACCGTATGCACGTCCTTGATGGAAAAAACATGCCCCAACTTGCGATAGTTCAAGCCACCGGCAAAATTGGAAACAACATAATTGGCCATTTCGCGAAAAGTTTTTTTATTTTTCACGCCATAACGCAATAAAATATCCTTGATAATAACATCTTCATAAATCCTACCGGCAATCGCCGCGCCAAATTTAAACGTTTCAGGAAATCCTCCACAGTTAAGGTATTCAGTTAAATTTTTCTTTATTCGTGAAATTTTTTTTGTTGAATAAAAATCATTTTTTTCAATCACAATACCTCTAAAATCCAAAAATTCGCGAAAAGAAAACGGGTATAAGACAAATTCAAAATAACGTCCGGTAAGATGCGTCGCCAATTCTTCCGACAACAGATTAGCATTTGAACCGGTAATAATTATTTTCTTGGTTCGCCGCAAGCGATTGGCAAACAACTCCCATCCGGAAATATTTTGTATCTCATCAAAAATAAAATGCTCAATATCTTGCCCGTAAAGTTCGTAAAACGCCCGCAATGCAACGTCAAAATCATCAGCGCAAAATCCAGCCAGCCGTTCGTCGTCAAAATTCAGATAACCGGCTCTCTTGTCCCTCAAAATAAACGTAGCCAATGTTGATTTTCCGCTTCTCCTTGGCCCGGTGATCAAAAGAATATTGGGCTTGGCCAAAAAATTTTGCAATCGCGTAAAATCTATTTCCCGCTTTATTATTTTTTCGCGCCGATAAATTTCTTCTATTTCTTCTTTTTGATCGACGATTATCTTTTTAATTTTCTCAATATCCATATTCGTATTCACATATTTTATATTAAAATATGTGATTACTAACAACATATTTTAAACTATCACGGACGGCCACGAATTGTCAACATCAATCCTTAAACCTGTTAGAAACAGGTTCATTATTTTTATAAATGATTTTTATTCATCCGCCGGAATATCCCGGAAATTTGCTCCGGCGTGGTTTATTTTTTTTCGCCAAACGCCAACGGCAAAAAACGGAAGGGTTTTGCTTCCGCCGCGCAGGAGACGCGTGCCAGTCACGCGCCGCCAATTCGGATTGAATTGATAATTTCACGGATTTTGTCGTTTTCGCCACTGGCGGAATCGCCATAGCCGGCAAAAACATAAACAAAATAGTCGCCCGCCTCAAACAGGTAGAGCGGACCGGCGCAGGCGCCGGTTAACGCCAATGTGGGACCGCCGTGATCCACTTGGAAAACTTTCTTGGAACCCGAATCAATTTCGGCCACCAGCGGAGAAACGGAAAAATCGCGCACCATCATAAAATCCTCGTAAAGCTGAACCACCAAACCGTCTCCCCGGCCGTCAAGCGGTTTTTCCGCCGCCAGTATCCGCAAGTCAATGCATTCGGAATCGCACTTTCCGGGCGCGCCGGCGCATTTTTTGTTGTCCATTTCCGCGGAAAAGATGCCCGGAGCGTAATGATCGTAATCCGCAACCAAATTCCAACTTGACGGATAAGCAAAAGAAATTCCGAGAGTATTTTCGCGGAAATCTTTCCATTCCGCACCGAAAAACGGCTGGCTTTGCGCTTGCCTGACCAACAGAAAAATCGCGGCGGCCACCAACACCAAAAACACGGCACCGGCGGCAATCGTTTTTTTGCGGCAATCACACCCTAAACATTCTTTTTTTGAATCGCAATCTTTCATTCCTGCATTTTAACATATCGCCGCTTTGAATCAATTCTTGCCAAATTCATTGTTTGTTGTGCCGCTCGGATCAGATCAACGGCTTGAATCCATTTTGTTTTTCAAATAATCTTTGAAAATCTTATTTTGTTCGTTTCTCAAATTATTTGAAAAACAAACAAAATGATAAGGTGCCTTTCCGCAACCTATATCATCGGCGGCAACTTGCAAATTATCGCAAAACTCCACCTTCAAGTCAGGCGAAGAATAATTTCCCCATCCCTCCCTTTCGCTGACGCAAAAATGCTCATTTTTCACCGGGGAATATAAACACAGTTCGTCAATTCGCCCGGTGCAAGTTCCTCCATAATTATAACCGCCGTACGCAAACTCTTTAGCGCCGTCGCCATCAATATCTTTTGTCTCGGCGACGCTGACGCCTCTCCATCTGTCCTTGTCAAGCCGCCAGATCGTTGAAGTATCGCCGCGTCCGTCAGTCGATAATATTGACAATGCCGACCCCGCCATTCCTTCAATTATGCAACCGCCATAAGAAATTTTTGCGCCGGCAACATCATAATTGCTGTCTTCATTGAATATTTTCCCTTGCCCCCCGCCGCAAAAATCAAAAGATTCAGGCAAAAGCTTGTACGGAGAGACAATCGGTTCCTGCCCTGAACTCACCTCGGTAAATTTGAAGGTGGAAATAATTTTATCCATAATCAGCTTGTCCTCATTGTTCGCGCCAATCGTCATTCCGGCCGCATAAAGATTCGGCGCTTGATCAATATAATAATTCGTTTTATCGCAATCTTTTACCCTATCAACATATTTTAAAGCCGCACGCCCTCCGAAAATCATCGGCTCCAAAACGGGCATTGTTTCCGGCGCCGTGCCCCTTTCCGGGTTTTTAATGATGAAATTTACAAATTCCTTAAAATTTAAACCGCTATGTGATTGTCCCGTGCCGTCAACCCGCTTAATGCCGATTTGAAACATTCCCGCCGCATATCCCGGCTGACATATGCTTTGCGATTCGTCCTCCGGCCCTTTCGCGCCATTTGAAAAATTAATTTGGATGGATGAACGGTTTTGGGAAGGAACATAATCGCCAAACGACCCGTCATCAAAAATCCACGATTGAGGATATTTGAATTCAAACCCATATTCCTCGTTGCGGTAGGTTTTCCAGCCGGCGGTATTAATGGATTCGGCTTGGCCGGATGCGATTTCGGCAGGTTCGGTTCCCGGCAATTTTTCCGATTCGGCGGCTTCGATCCCTGCCTCATCCGCGTTTGCCGCCGGCTCGTCCGCCGTGGTTTCGGTTTCTTGGACCGCGGGAACGGCTGGCGACGTTGGCTTGCCGATTTGCGTTTGGTAAAAATAAACCCCCGCGCCGGCCAAAACCGCCGCCGCGACTATCAGGGCAACCGCTACTGCCGCAAATCCGTTTTGATTTGATTTCATAGTTTTTTGGAAGATTGGATAATTGACAAATCTTATCGCAATTTCGCCATATTTTACAAAAATTATAAAGACAGAATTCGGTTTTTATCCGAGCATGCCGAATATTTGCTGTCAGCTACTGCATCTTCGGCACAAAATCCCAGAAGATCGGCATAAACTTGAGAATTTTGCAAATCGATTTTATAGCCGATAACGGCGCGATAACCCGTACCGCAAGCGCGGCAACCGGTGGTGATATCAAAAGTGAAAACCAGTTCACTGTTTTTATTCAATCCGATCCATTCGCCGTTGGAAAACGAAATTTCCCGGCCGGCCGGAAATTCTTTCGCCAAGCGGCCGCTGTCGCCAATTTTTGAAAAATCAGTCGCCATCAAATACCAGATATTTTCACCGGCATCATATAAAGCGAACTGATGATTGCTGTTCGCCGCCAGCGGGTTCAAAACATCAAGGACGGCATAATATCCGCTTTGATAATCGCCGTAGCCGATATAATTTGCCATCAATCCCCAATCGGATTGGCGCCAAAATTCAATCGCGCCTTCGCCGGCGCCAAGTTTTTTCAACGCCGCGGCTTGACAGTCGGCGCCGCCGTCGGAACATCCTTGGATCTCGGCCCGCTGGCCGGCATCCCAAGCAATATCAAAAATCGCCTCTGAACTGAAAACGCGTGAAAATTTTTTCGGAACGATTGCCGTTTCTTGCCGTTCTGCCGAATCGTTTTTTCCGGACGGCGGGGCTTCGATTTCGGACTGGTTCTGCGCCGCAGATTCGGTTTGCTCCGGCGCAGACACCATATCATATCTTATATCCGGCTCAATAAACTTGAATGTGGCAACAATTTGATCCAAAAAAAACCCTCTCTTATCGTTTGACCCACCGGCAACGCTAAAATTAATCAATCTATCACCCCGCAAAAAATAAATTGATTTGTATTTTCCAGCCATTCCGTTTTCTTCAATCTCAACCCCCCAAATATTATTTCCTTCAATTTTTTTCATATCACCGCCCGCAACCGCTTGTCCGTTAAGATAATCTGCAAAACTCATTCCTTGAAGTCTTTCCTCGGCGGATGAAAAATAAACTAGAGGAGAAATTCCTCCCTCAACTTGCGAACAAAACATTTTTTCTTTCTCGCTAACCAAATTCTGACAATCCATAAGATCGTCGGTGGAAAATCGAATACCATTATCAATTTCTTCAAGATGATAATACCCATCCGGATATTTAAACTCAAACCCCCATTCTTCATTGCGGTAGGTTTTCCAATCCGAAGTATTAACGGATTTATTTTCTTCAAGCTTGATCGTGGCGATGATCGGCTCAAATATTTTTAAAATTTCCTCGCTCCCGCTGTCCGTGTAAATAAAGTCTGAAATCAAAGAATTAAATTGGCATTTTGAATGGTTTTCGGAAGAATCGCAACTTATTTGGTGGCCGCCAATCCCAATAAAATCAATCTCCTTTTTTGAAATATCGGGAAATATTTTTAAACTGATATTTTCGGAGACGCTTTCTTGCGCTTGCAAAGCCGCAGATTGGTAATATGTTTTTTCAACAATCCAATTTGCCGGATATTGGAATTCAAATCCTTTCCAACGATATATTTCCCAATTGGAAACATTGACGGTTTCAATTTGATCAGATGCAGTTTTGGTTTCCGTCTCTTGGGCTATCGGCGCCGGCACGGACGCAAATTTTTGCCCAACAATTTGCGTTTGCCAAACCCAAACTCCGGCGCCGGCCAAAACCGCCGCCGCGACTATCAGAACAACCGCTACTGCCGCAAATCCGTTTTGATTTTTTCTCATTGATATTTTTAATTTAAATTAGTTCATTCTAACAAATCAATGCCAAAAAAAACAGAGCTTCCCCTGTTTTCCATTCCCGTGCTTTCATGATTAAATGCTTGGCAAGGCGTATGGTTATATGGTTTTACGAAAGCGCCTCTTTCACCAGCTTTCCGACCAGGCCGCTGTCGGCTTTGCCCTTTATTTCGGGCATCAAAATTCCCATCACCTTACCCATGTCCTTGATCGTGGCCGCGCCGGCCTGCGCGACGGCGTCGGCGACAAGTTTTTTAATTTCATCCTCGCCAAGCTGGGCGGGCAGATAACGCATCAGGACTTCAATCTCTCCCTTGTTTTGCGCAACCAGATCGGCGCGGCCTCCCTGCTCAAACAGCGCGATGGCATCGCGAAGTTTTTTAACTTCGGTGGAGATCACGGCGATGATATCATCATCGGCAAGCGCCGCTTGAGCAATATCTTCGCCCGCCTTGCCGGCTTGGAATTGCTTTTCTTTTTCTTTGTTAAGAAGAGCGGCTTTAAGGTTCTTCAAAACCGCAAGCTCGCTTTTCCTCTTTTCCTTGAACGCCGCTTTGAAGTCTTCGTTGATTTTATCTTTTAGCATTGTCAAAAGCAAAAAATGCGCCGTTAAGCTTTGCGCATTTTTTTGATTAAATCGTATTTTTTCTTGGTTTCAATTTTGCGCAGGGCGGATTTTTTCTGCATATTGTCCGATTTTGTCCGCTTGGCAAACTGCCGCCGGCGCTTTTCCAGTAAAATGCCGCTTTGTTGCACCGCTTTTTGGAACCGGCGCATCATCGCTTGCGCGTTTTCGCGCTGTTTTCTTCTGATTTCCAAAGCCATAAGATTTATTAATTATAAGTTATAAATTATCAACTCTAGCCGGTGGCAAACGGCAATTCCTCGCCGCCCACCAAGTGAACGTGCAGATGATCCACCGATTGGCCGGAATCTTTGCCGCAATTGATAATCAAGCGATAACCGGTTTTGTCCACGCCTTTGATCTTGGCAATCTCGGGAACCGCCAGTAAAATCTGCAACAAACACTCCCCGTCCGGCGCTTCCGCCTCTTGAATGCTGGCAATGTGTTTCTTGGGAATGATTAACACGTGCACCGGATGCACCGGCTTGATATTTTCAAACGCCAGCACCCGGTCGTTTTCCCAAACCGTTGTTGCCGGAATCTTTTTGTTGATAATGTCGCAAAACACGCACTCCATATATTTACCTCAATTTCAATTATTCGTCAACCTCACTTCCGCAGGCGTTTTTTCACCTCCGCCACCGCGGCGTCAAAATTCAAAATTTCTTGTTTGCCCGATTCCATATCGCGCAGGATCACGGTGTTTTCAAGCGCCTCTTTCTGGCCCAAAAGCAACGCATACCGGGCGCCGTATTTGTCGGCGACCCTCAATTGGGACTTCAACGAATCGCGGTCAAACGCCTCGCCGGTCGGAATTTGGGCGCGGCGCAATTCTTCAAAAAGCTTCAGCGATTTTTTCTTGCCCAGTCCGCCCAGTTGCGCCAGAAAAACCTTCACTTTCTTGTCCTTGCCAATTTCAACGTCCGCGGCTTTCATCGCCAAAACGACGCGGTCAACTCCCAAGCCGCCGCCAACCGCGAAAGTTTCCTTGCCGCCCATCATTTTAACCAGCGCGTCATAGCGGCCGCCGCCGGCCAACGCCACCGGCGCTTTTTCCCCCTCTCCTTCCCGGAACATTTCAAAGACCGTCCGCGTATAATAATCCAAACCGCGCACCAAATAAGGATTCAGACGATAGGGCAAGCCAAGCTCTTCCAGATACTCCAGAACTTCCTGGCAGTGCTTCTTGCATTCCTCGCAAAGATGATCCACCGCCTGTGGCGCCTGTGCTCTGACCGACTGACATTTCTCTTCTTTGCAGTCAAGCACTCTCAGCGGATTTTCTTTCGCCCGGCGCCGGCAATCGGCGCAAAGAGAGTTCTGGCGGTTCCTCAGATAACCGGCCAGTGCCCGCCGATATTGCGGCCGGCAAACCGCGTCGCCGATGCTGTTGATTTCAATGGTGATGTCCTTTAAACCCAACTCGCGCAACAAATTGAAATATATTTGAATGATTTGCGCGTCAATGATCGCTCCCCCCTGGCCGATCGCTTCAAAACCCAATTGCCAAAACTGGCGGTAACGGCCGGCTTGAGGTTTTTCATAACGGAAAAACGGCCCCCAATACCAAAGCTTGACCGGCGGCGGCCAATTGGCCATCCCGTGTTGCAAATAAGCGCGGACGACCGCCGGCGTCCCCTCGGGGCGTAACGCCACGTTGTCGTTCCCCTTGGTCTTGAAAACAAACATCTGTTTTTGCACAATCTCCGTGGTCGCGCCCGTGCCCCTGATGAAAAGATCGCTGTTTTCCAAAATCGGCGTTTCTATCCGCGAGAAACCGTAAAAATCCGCGATCTCTTTGGCGGTTTCATAGATTTTTTCGTAATATTTCTGATCGTCGGGCAAAATATCATGCATGCCGGCGACGCTTTGGATTTTCGGTTTCATAACAAAACAAATTAGTAGCTGGGCGTCTGAATCCGCGTGATGCTATTGGGCGGCCAGAGGCGGACTTCCACCCGGCCGATGATGTTTCTTTGCGGCAACTCTCCCCAATCCTGCGAATCGGAAGAATAAGGCCGGTTATCCCCCAGCACAAAATACTCGCCGGATGACAAGGTTGCCGGCGGCATATCCGGCGCCTTTGATCCGGCCGGGATATAGGCCTCATCCAGCGTCCAACTTTTTTCCCCGGCGGTGATAATCACTTGTCCGCCGTTAATCTCCACCGTTTCTCCCGGCAAACCGATAATCCTTTTGATAAAACGCTTGGAAGCGTCCAGCGGATATTTGAAGACCACCACTTCCCCTCTTTCCGGTTCGCGAAAGCGATAGGAAAGCTCGTCAACGATCAGATAATCCGCCTCGTAAAAATTCGGCTCCATTGACGAACCCTGGATGACGAACGGCTGGAACAAAAAATAACGGATTGGCAACACGATCGCCAGCGCCAAAATCACGATTTTGGCCACTTCCCAGATAAACTCACCCGCGTTTTGCAATGCTGAAGACATGCGATTTTTGGTTAATTTCAATTGATTTTAAACGAAAACATCTTTCATTATACCACAAAAATCCCCCTCCGCAAGAGCAAAATTGCATAGGTGTCACCTATGCAATTTACTCAAACGCTTCCCTGCTGCGCCACCCGCCCTCCGCAAAACTTCGCATTTTACTTCTATTTACTATTTAATTTTCTTTATGCCACCCCCCCCACAAAAAACGCCCCGCGTCAATCAAAGTTATTCGCGGATAATTTTTTATAAACTGAGCATTTTAAATAATTTGGCATTGGCTTTTGCCAGAATATCTTTCTCCAGTTTGCCGATTTTACCCAAAATCAATGTTTGATCAAGTGTAACAATTTTATTTAACTTCAATATTGAGTCCGTTTTCAGCCCGTTTTCCTCGCTTTTGGGAATCGGCATATCGCAATCGCCGGCATTTTTGACGATTGAAGAAATAAAAATCACGATCAAATCATCGCGATAAACATGAAACACCAACGCCGGCCTTAATTTGGCACCACTCAAATCGGTGAACGGAAACGGAATTAAAACAATATCGCCCTTATTGAACATCTTTTGTTGAATAAACATCCGGCTCACAAACCAAAAAATCAAATGCTTTCGTTTTTTCCGCTAATCGGGAGATACCCCGATTCAAATTTTCCCTCTCATTCTTTGCCACCAAAAAATCAACAAAACCCAAAACTTCCGTCAAACTTTTTTTGTCCAGTTTGCGGCCTCTTTCCGTTATAATTTGGATCAATTCGTCAATCGCTTGAGTATTCATTGCTTTAATCCATTATCACTTGATTATACCACAAAAATCCCCCTCCGCAAGAGCAAAAAATTGTAACCGCTCTGGGTATTTGTATTTTAAAGGATTTTAAAGGTCTGACCCTCGCGTCCTCGCGAGGGTCAGACCTTTCCCAGAGAATCCGAATTTCAGCCGGTATAATCGGCGGGAAAATGTGTTATAATAGCCTAATTATGGAAAAGAAAACGATGGAAAAACCGCCGGCTATTCTCATTGCCGGGCTGGGAAACCCGGGAGATAAATACCAAAACACGCCGCACAATGCGGGGTTTCTTGCGGTTGACGAATTCGCGCGGCGGTTTGAATTTCCGGAATTTAAGATGGCGCCCGACGGCATTTTGGCGGCGCGCAAAGAAATTTTCGGCAAAACCGTGATTTTGGCAAAGCCGCAGATGCTGATGAACAATTCCGGCAAAGCGCTGGCAAAATTGTTCAATCATTTAAAAATCCGGCCGAAAAAATCCCGCCCCGATCTTTGGGTGATAAACGACGATCTGGATATTCCCCTTGGCAAAATCAAAATCTCCCGGAACCGCGGCGCGGCGGGCCACAAAGGCGCGCAGTCAATCATTGACCAACTGAAAACCAAAAACTTCGTCCGTTTCCGTTTGGGTATCGCCCCGCTGGCCGCCCAAGCAAAAAAAATCCCCGCCGATAAATACGTGCTCAAAAAAATCACGCCCGCCGAGCGCGTCTTTCTTGACCAAGCGATTGATTCCGCCGTCTCAGCCCTTGCCCTTGCTCTTTCCGGCGGCATTGAAAAATCAATGACCGAATTCAATCAATAAGCTACCCCGCCTTAAGGGGCGAGGCATTTCCTTCGGGACAAGCTTGCTTGGTTGCCAAACATCGCCGATACAAGCAGGGAGGTATTTGGCAGGTAAATAAAAAAGGCGGCTAACGATTCATTTCGCTTTGCCGCACTTAAAGTTTAGATATTAAGCCCATATCTACTAATGCCGGGAGCAAAAGTTCGTCATTGTCCAGCTCCCAAAGCTCGTCATATATCGCCCCCACCAAAACCGGCGCGAACAATTCATATATCTTTTTTTGGGCGGTTTTAATGCTCCCAAAGATTTTTTGAACATCAATCTTTGCCTCCAACCTTATATCGCGCGGATGGCGCACGATGATCATAATTTTAGATCCGCATGGATTAAAAAAACATCCATTATCGGTCGCTATCGCCACCGCAATCAACAAAAATTTTTCTTCATCTATGCGCGCAGAGCAAACCGCTTCGCGCAAATCATTGAGACTAACGCACAGAATCGGTGCATGCATTTCCATCCTTACGGGATTATCCCTGATAAATCCTTCCACGATCGCCTTTTCCAACTCATTCATCTTCCATCTCCTCCCGTTTTCTTTTTTCTATCCTTTAAGTTTTTCAAATATTTTTTGGTCAATCCGTTTCTTCCTTTTCGCGCTCTTCTTGGGTCTCCTTTTGCCATATAATATACCAACTTTTGAATGATGCTGATTGCGTTTTACCTCATTTTTGATTTTTGGCAAGGGATGAAAAAATGGTATAGTGGAAAAGTGGAAAACGACCAAATCAAAAAAATAAGCGAGGGCAACATTGAATTTCCCAATTGCCTGCGCGCCATTCCTTCGCGGCCGAAGCAAATTTATTATCGCGGTAACATCAACATTACCGCGCCGTGCGCGGCAATCGTGGGCGCGCGCGTTCCCTCAACCTACGGTAAACAGGCCGCGCACGACATCGCCGCGGGGTTGGCGCGCGCCGGCGTTTGCATTGTTTCGGGAATGGCCCCGGGCATTGACACCATCGCGCACCTTGCCGCCCTTGAATGCGGCGGTTTGACCTGCGGCGTGATCGGCGCCGGTCTTGACAAAGAATCGTTTTTCCCGCAAACAAATCTTGGACTGGCAGAAAAGGTGCTTGACGCCGGCGGATGTTTGGTGAGTGAATACGCGCCGGGGTTTAAATCCGTCTACTATTCCTTCCCCCAGCGAAACCGCATCATCGCCGGCTTGTCGCTGGCGGTGATCGTCATTGAAGCCAAAGAAAAATCCGGCTCGCTGATCACCGCCGAATGGGGCAGAAAACAGCACAAACCGGTCTTTGCCGTTCCGGGGTCAATCTATTCAACCTCTTCGGCCGGATGCCACCGTCTGTTGAAAAACGGCGCGGCCGCTTGCACCGGCGCCGAAGACATTTTAGACTTTCTGGGACTGGCCGGTGCCGGAACAAAAACCGCGGCCAAAAGCAAAAATCCCGACGAGCAAAAAATCTTGGATGCCCTGCGTCAGGGAGCGCTTGACGCCGACAAGATCATCCGCGCCGCCGCACTGCCCGCGCCCGCGGTAATGAGCTTGCTTCCCGTAATGGAGATCAACGGCGCAATCCGCAATTTGGGCAACGGAGAATACTGCCTCAATAACTAATTTTCAATTTTCAATTCGAGCGAAGCAAAATCAAGCTTTGCTTATGATTCAATTTTCAAACGAAATACGAATTTGCATTTTGTTTGAAAATTGCGGCATTGTAACATTTATTGGAAATTGAAAATTATTAATTGAAAATTATTTTATGGATTTAATTATCGTTGAATCCCCCACCAAAGCCCGGACCCTGCAAGGGTTTTTGGGGTCGGGCTACAAAATACTCTCGTCGTTCGGGCATGTGCGCGACCTGCCCAAGGGCGATTTTGGCGTTGATGTTGATAAAGATTTTGAACCGAAATATGTCATCCCGACGAAAGCAAGGAAAAATTTGACTTTGCTGAAAAAAGCGGTTAAAGACGCCGGGTTGATTTTGATTTCAACCGATCCGGACCGCGAAGGCGAAGCCATCGCTTGGCATTTGGTGGAGGCGTTGAAACTGGACAAACCCAAAACCGAAAAAATCGAAGGCAAGCCCTACCAACGGATTGAATTCCACGAAATCACCAAAACCGCAATTGAAAACGCGCTCAAAAATCCGCGCGAAATCAACTTTGATCTGGTCAACGCCCAGCAGGCGCGCCGGATTTTGGACCGCCTTGTGGGCTATAAGTTGTCGCCGTTCCTTTGGAAAAAGATCGCCAAGGGATTGTCGGCCGGGCGGGTGCAATCGGTGGCGGTGCGCCTGATTGCCGAACGCGAGCGCGAAATTGAAGCCTTCAAGCCCGAAGAATATTGGGAGATCGCCGCGATTTTGAAAAACATCAAGAATGATCCCAAAAAAGAATTTGCGGCGCGACTTAACAAAATCAACGGCCGGCCGCTGGACAAGCTGGAAATAAAAGACGAACCGCAAGCCATCGCCATTGAAAAAAATCTGGCCGGCGCGGCTTATTCAATTGAAAAAATTGAGAGAAAAGAAACGCGCAAGAATCCAAACGCGCCGTTCACCACTTCAACGATGCAACAGGCCGCCTGGCAAAGATTCAAGATGACCGCCAAGGCCGCAATGATAACCGCCCAGCAATTGTATGAAATGGGGCTGATCACCTATCACCGCACCGACTCGCTGAATTTATCCGCCCAATCGCTGGCCGCGGCCAAAAGCTTCATTGAAAAAACCTACGGCAAGAATTATCATCCGGGACATTTTAACACCTACAAAACCAAATCAAAGGGCGCGCAAGAAGCCCACGAAGCCATCCGCCCCGCCTATCCCGACCAAACTCCGGAAATGGCGCTGGCCGACAAAGATCTTTCGCGCCCGCAAGCCAAATTATACGAACTTATTTGGCAAAGGTTTGTCGCCAGCCAAATGGCGCCCGCGGTTTTTGACAGCGTGAGCGTTGATATTGCCGCCGCCGGGAATTCGGGAACAAATTACGGTTTCAAATCCAACGGCCAAACCTTAAAATTTGACGGCTATCTGAAGGTCTATCCGTCAAAGTTTGAACAAGTGGAATTGCCGGCGATGGAAACCGGCGCGCCGCTGGAATTCATCAAGCTCAATGTGGATCAGCATTTTACCAAGCCGCCGGCCAGATATAACGAAGCCACCCTCATCAAAGCGCTGGAAGAACAAGGCATCGGCCGGCCGTCAACCTACGCGCCGACCATCTCCACCATCCAAACCCGCAATTACATTGAAAAAGACGAAAAAAAATCATTGAAACCCACCGAAATCGGCCTGATGGTCAACGATTTGCTGGTGGCACATTTTCCGCAGATCGTGGATATCGGCTTCACCGCCAAGATGGAAGAAGAGTTTGACGAAATCGCCGAAGGGCGCGCCGAGTGGATGAAAGTTTTGCGCGAATTCTATGATCCGTTTATCAAAAATCTGGAAGAAAAGTATCAAGAAGTGGAAAAGAAAAACAAAACGCCGGAAACCACCAACAAGCTCTGCCCCAAATGCGGCGCCAATCTGGTGATTAAAATGGGGCGGTTCGGCAAATTCTTGGCCTGCCCCAAATTTCCCGAATGCAAGCACGCCGAACCGCTGGCGCCGGAAAAGCCGGCGTTTGCGGTGGAAATCCCCTGCCCCAAATGCGGCGCCGGCCACATCGTGGAAAAGCGCACCAAAAAACACAAAATATTCTACGGCTGTTCGGCCTATCCCGCCTGCGACTTCGCCCTCTGGGACAAACCCACCGGCGCCAAATGCGAAAAATGCGGCAGCCTGATGATTGAAACCAAACGCAAGCAAGTAAAGTGTTCCAACAAAGAATGCAAACAAACATTAAACATTGACAAAAACTCGTAGGGGCAACCCTTGCTTCGCCTCGCCGTAGTTATTGAAGGCGGGTGGTTGCCCCGATAAATACGGGCGGGCATAAAGCCCGCCCCTACAAATGCAAAAAATCCCACAAACATCCCTTGCTTTTTCCCCAATTTCGCGCTAACTTATTAACAGTAAAATTGATGATTCTTTGCCGAAGTGGTGAAATTGGCATACACGCAGCACTCAAAATGCTGTGAGGGCAACCTCGTGTGGGTTCAACTCCCACCTTCGGCACTTCAAAAAATCCGCCCTCACTAGGGGGCGGATTTTTGTTAATAGTTGGTAGTTTGTTGCTTATCGTTAATACGGAGCAGAATTGCCAAAACTATGCTAAAAACATTGTTTTTAGCGCACCGCACTTGACTAATTTATATGTTTTTCATATAGTGAGCATATAAAAACAAAATATGAAACCAAGAAAAATTGTTCCTCAATTAGAAGATGAAATTGCCAATCCTTCCAAAAAAATCATTTTTTTATGGGGGCCGCGACAAACCGGCAAAAGCACTCTTTTAAATCACTTGCGCCAAAAACACGGCGGCGCGTATTTTAATTTTGATGATCTAAACGACCAAAAATTGTTCGTCCCCGAATTGGAAAAATTAAAATCAGTGATCGCGCAAAAAAATGGCGGGAAAGATTCGCGCATTATTTTTATTGATGAAATCCAAAATTCGCCGGAAAGCACCCAATCGCTGAAATTGCTTGCCGACCGCTCCGATTATATTATTTTTGCCACCGGCTCATCGGAATTACGCGCCAAAACCCGGCAATTTGACACTCTCGCCGGGCGTTATAAAGAGTTTCTCCTATTCCCTCTCACAATTGACGAGATCGCGATTTTTCACGAAGACAAAATCAGTTTTGAAAAATCGCTCTCATTTGCCAACCGCGACTTGCTATCACGCCACCTGGAAAAAAATATGATTTATGGCGGCTATCCGGCGGTGGTTTTGGCTGATAACAAAATTGAGGAGATTAAAAATATCACTCAAAACAGCGTGGTTAAAGACATTGTCAACATTTATGATTTAAAAAACACCGACTTGATTTATAATCTTTTGCGGGTTTTGGCAATGCAAATCGGAAATCTGATCAACATCGCCGAGCTGGCTTCCTCGTTGAAAACCACCGCCACCACCATTGATAATTATTTGAGCATTCTGGCAAAAAACCGCATCATTTATTTATTGGAACCGTATCGCACCAATAAGCGGCGCGGCTATTTGGGGCGCAAAAAAGTTTTTTTCCATGATCTGGGAATCCGTAATGCCTTAATTGATGATTTCCGCGCGCTCAATTTGCGTCCGGATTTGGGCGCGGTTTTTGAAAACTTGGTCATAATGGGCGTTTTGCGCCAAAATATTTACGAAAGAAACAATAACAAAATATATTACTTCCGTGAAATTTCCGGCAGTCAAAAAGAAATTGATTTGATCATTGAAACGCCGCAAGGATCCAAAACCGGCTATGAAATAAAATTACATGGCGGCAAGCCAAACATCTTTCCCGAACTGCAAATCGCCGAATATGGCACAATCTCCAAAGAAAACGCCCCTGATTTTTTAATTTAAAACCTACCGCAACGCCCAACTTTCTGGCAAAGATTAAAGGCAATTTTGTTAAAAAACCGAGCGTTCAGATGATCGCCAAAATCGCCAAAGCGTTAGACATACCAGCCAATAAGTTAATTGAATAAACTACCCCGGGGCAGAGCCCCGAGGTATTCCTTCCGCTCCGCCTTCGCCCGTTGAAGCGGACTTCGGCGGACAAGTCCGCGAAAACGGGTTCGCTACGCGGTAGGAAAAGTTTGTTTATAGCCTCCGCTCCGCTTCGCTACGGGCAGCAATTCATCCCTGCGGCAAAGCCGACGGGGTATTCTGGCAGATAAATAAAAATATAATGACAAAACAAGAGATTATTAACTCCATACAACAAGCGGCAAAAATAAATAATGGCATTCCCCTTGGCAAGGGAAGGTTTGAAAAAGAAACAGGTATAAAAGAACACGAATGGAATAAATATTGGGCTCGGCTCAGCGATGCACAAAAAGAAGCGGGTTTTATACCAAATCAGAAGCAAGGCGCTTACACAGAAGAATTTCTTATCAAGAAATTAATTATCCTTATGCGGAAATTGAGTAAGTTTCCAACTTATAGAGAGATAAATGTGGAAAAAAATATTAATGATTCAAAATTTCCAGATAAAGTAACCTTTGGACGGCTAGGAAGCAAAAAACAGCTTGCCGAGAAAGTAATGGATTATTGCGTGGAAAAAACTGGTTATGATGATATTGTCAAATTATGCCAACCGATCGTTGGAGGGTTAGATAATGAAAAAAATAACGACAATACCAGCATTAATATTGGAGAGGTATATCTCTTTAAATCCGGCCGTTTTTATAAAATTGGAAAAACAAATGACACCGTACGACGCGGAAGTGAAATTAGAATCCAATTGCCCGAAAGGATGGACTTAATTCACTCTATCAAAACTGATGACCCAACCGGCATTGAAACTTATTGGCACAAACGATTTGAAGCAAAAAGAATGAACGGAGAATGGTTTGACCTAAATTCTTCCGATATTAAGGTGTTTAAACGTTGGAGGCGCATTGTTTAAAAATCTTTCGCCAAAAAATCTTCGGCTCGAACCTGTATTTGTCCGCCAAAAAAATCCGCGCGTAAGCGCGAATTTTTCGTTAATAGTCAATGGTCAAAGTTCAATGTTTGTTATTCTGTTCTATCCTGATCGCTTTGCCGTTGATGAGGGCATCGGCAGTTTTTTGGTTGGCCGAGGCTAAAATGCGGGCAAAAGTGCTTTGCGAGGTGTTCATTTTTTGCGCCGCTTCGGTCTGTTCCAGCCCCTCCAAATTTTTCAACCGCAACGCTTCCATTTCTTCCAGCGACATTTGGACCACTTCCAAGCACCGCACAGGAATTCCCTGCGGCTTGAAATAGGTAACTTCCGGATTAAATCTCACCTTCCGGCACAATCTTGGTCTTGTCATATAAAATCTATTCGCCGATAAACTTGGCCGCAAACATTATCGCGATCCCCGTCAGGAACACCAAAAACGCGCCCACGGATTTTTTCAAAACTCTTTCTTTGCGGATTTCAGGCATCAAATCCGAGGCGGCGATATAAATAAATCCGCCGGCGGCAAACGGCAAAAGATAAGGAATGATGTTTTCCACCGCAAAAGACAAAACATATCCTGCCACCCCGCCGGCGACCACCATCAGCGCGATGGCGTAATTTGTCGCCAATGCCTTAATTCTGCCAAAACCCGCATGAATCAACACTCCGAAATCGCCGATCTCTTGCGGAATTTCGTGCAGAGCGATTGCCAGAGTCGTGGCCGCGCCCAAACCGGGGTTAACCAAAAACGCGGCGGCGATCACCATGCCGTCAATGAAATTGTGCACCGAATCGCCGATCAAGTTCATATAGCCGAAAGTGTGGATCGCGCAATTTTCTTTATGGCAATGGCGCCAAAACAGCAATTTTTCCATAAAGAAAAAAAACACGAATGCTCCCAGCACGATGAGATAGAGCTTGTCGGCCGGAATCTCTTCGGCCGCTTCGGGCAATAAATGCAAAAATGCGCCGCCGGTGAGCGCGCCCGCGGAAAGCGACACCAAAAATATCGTAATTTTATCCAGCGTCTCTTTTTTGAAACACAAAAACAGCACCGCCGCCCAGACGCACAAACTGATGGAAAAGGTCGCCAAAATAATCGCCAGCAATATCGCCATAATGCAATTTGTAATTGATGATTATAAAATACCCCCAAAATTCATTTTTATCAACACAACGCCCCCTTGAAAACAAAGGGGCGTTATTCCACCGGTCGCAATCATTTTTCTTTTTTCAAGGCGGCAATTTCCTCTTTCACCGCTTTCAATTCTTCTTCCAGCATTTCCGCTTCGTCTTCCAACGCCGCCATTTCGTTTCTGGGAGAAATGAATCTCCGGCGGCCAAATCCCATCATTCCGCATCCGAATCCATAACCGCCGCCCCATCCCATTCCCCCGCCGCAAGGACCCATTCCCCTGCCGGTGCGCGCGCCTTGGCCCATCGGGCCGGTTTGGTCAAATCTCGGCATAATTTTTAATTTGAATTTTTTTTGGAAATTTCAAATTGATTAGCGTTTCACGCTCCGACCTTTGTTTTATCCTCCTGTTTTGAATATATATTCATAACAACATCTTGTCAAGCTCTCGCGTCTTCATTCGCAAAAGCAAAATATCCCACCGCTCCGGCCGCAAATAATAGCAATCATTTTCTTGCTCCGATTTTAAATGATTCCACGCCTTTCAAGTATTTTGCGAACATATAAAAATGGGGCAAGATAATGCTTAGATAAAAAATTGTCACAACCGCAATATCAGCATCGTAACTTTTAAATATCAACATTCCCAATAACGTAAGCAGCATTCCATAACCAATTCTAATAATGATATTTATCGCAACCAATTGCGACAATCCATCATTATTGTTTGCCAGCCGCAAAATGATTAACAGGATCATTAATGGATAAATAATCAAACCAACGACGAATAATGGTTCGTCAAAAAAATTAACAAATAGCAATGCCAAGCCAAACACCAGCAAAATTAAACTTGCCTGATAATTTTTATTTTTGTTTTTTTCAAAAAAATCTTTCACGCCGGTTTTAGCCAGAAAAAAGGCAGCCAGCGTTAAAATCATAATAAAATCATCGGCTTTTATTCCCCGAAAAACTGCTAATGCTCCGATTAAATAAGGAATTATCACGTAATTTGCCGTCAAATAAAACGGGGCGATATTACTTGAAGATAATTTCAATTGCGGCAACGCATAAGCGATATTCATAATAAATATTAAAAAAAGAAGTGCCCCAATTCCTTTTCCCAAAAAAAATCCCATGGTAGCTCCCATCAAAAACAATAGAATTGATAGCGGGTATTTTCTATTTTTTACGCCCAACGCAATAATTTCCGCACAAAGAAAAATCGTCGCCAAACAAAAAAACGGCGGCCTTATCAGATTGTCGCCATTGCCAATCGCGCCAAAAAGCATGAATAAAGCCGAAATCAACGCAGACTGAATTCTTCCTGCCGTCCTCATTTAACTGTCTTAAATGTCCAAATGCTTGCAAGGGTATTGATATAAACAACCCAAATCACGTTATAGGCAACCGCCAAACAAACCATGATCCAGAAAAAACTTGCCAACAAAGAAGCATTTTTTAAATTAATTGCTTCCCTTTTGATTTCATGGAACGTCGCAATGCAAACTATAAGGGCGGCCGCGATAAAGATTGCAAACCACTCCACCAAATTAGAGCCAACATTAAAAATATCAAAAAGATATATGTGAAAAAAGAAGACTGGTAAAAGGGCGTGGTAAAAAATATCACGAATATCTGTTAAAAACGCATAATGAATATCAAGGTATCCGGCCAACACAATGCCATAAAATAATAAAATTCCCAGCGGAAGGGCAAAAACTCTGATTAAATTTTCAACTTTTGCGCCAAATTTTAGATTTGATATCGACTTAATCTCAAGTTTATGAGCTGAATAAATAGCGCTCAAAATGAATATGGTAAAAATAATCGCGCCAGCGGCAACAAACAAATTTTCCGGACCGTTATTTGGATCAAAACCGACCAAACCGGTGTGTATCTCTTGAAAATATAAAAGATATGGGGATAATATAAATTTTGCCAGCAAAAAAAATGAAATAAAGGCTAGCGTCAAAGCCAGCTTGATTTCATCTAATTTTATCATTCGGCCAACATATTTAAGAAAAAGAAAAGTGATGAAAATCAAAAACAGCCCCGTGATGGATAGTTGCAAAATTGTTGGCTTGCTTCCCTCCGCTAATTTTTCCGCTATATGTGGAAAAATAACCGCGGACGTTATACCAACAAACATGAAAATTCCCAATGCCAACCATAAAGTTGCCGCAATTGGAATTTTAATTTTAGGATGTATGTTTATGATTTTCATAGGTTTCAAGCGCTATTAGCTTTTCGATCAGTTGATTGCGCATTATGCCTGTAATGAATTAATTTTAATTTAACATTAAAATTCAAATACTTAAATTTGGTTTAGAAATTAAATCTTGCGGAGTAACAACCGCTTGATCGCGGCGAAAAGCAAAATACCCCGCCACTCCGGCCATGGCCGCGTTATCCACCGACAGATCAACCGCCGGCGACAAAAATCTGATTTCCAATTCATCGGCCGCTTTTTGCATCGCCTGGCGCAACACCAGATTCGCGCTCACCCCCCCGCCGATAATGATTGACCTGGCGGCAAATTCTTTTGCCGCGCGGGCGGTTTTGGAAACCAAAACTTCCGCAATCGCCTGCTGGATTTCATAACTCATCGCTTGCAAATATTCCGGCATTTTCTTGGTTTTTTCGGTTTGCTTTTGGTGAAAATACAAAATTGCGGTTTTCAACCCCGAAAAACTGAAATTATAATTCTTTTGCCCCATCATCGGCCGCGGAAGCTTAACCGTCAGGGGTTCAACCCCTGTAAGTTTAACAGGGGTTGAACCCCTGTAAGTTTGGGCGAGTTTGGCGATTTCCGGGCCGCCCGGATAGCCCAGCCCCAAAATCCGGGCCGCTTTGTCAAAGCACTCGCCCGCCGCATCGTCAACGGTCTGACCCAGCAGTTTATAGTCGCCGATCCCCGTTGCTAAAAACAACAGCGTGTGCCCGCCCGAAACCACCAGGCAAATTGCCGGCAGGTAATTTTTCGCGAATTCATCCTCACCAATTCCCAAGGTGAGTAAATTCGCCAAAAAATGCGCTTCCAGATGATTGACGCCCGCCAGTGGCAGGTTATATTTTTTTGCCAATTTTTGGGCAAAATTTATGCCCGTCCACAAGCAAGGGTCCAATCCCGGACCCTTGGTCACGCCAATGAATTTGATTTTGGCAACATCGATTTTTTTTATCGCCTGCTCAAAAACCACCGGCAGATTTTTTTGATGCTCCCGCTTGGCCAAGAACGGATAAACTCCGCCATAGCCGGCGTGCAATTCCGTTTGCGAAGAAACGACATTTGATAGCGCCTCGATTTTTTTCAACCTGCCCTTGCCGTCCTCCTTTGCGCGCAAAACGCTCACCGAGGTGTCGTCGCAGGAAGTCTCAACGGCAAGAAAATATGTTTCATTCATAAATGTCAAAATCAAAATGACAAATAACAAATAAAATCCAGAATCCAAATGTCAAATATCAAAACGGGATACGGGAATTCGATTTGATCTTTGAGCTTTGGATTTGATTTGAAATTTGAGCTTTGACATTTTGATTTATTTTACCACCTCAATCGCGAGTTTCACTGCCCCGACAACCGGATCGGCGGCAAACACAAAATCAAATTTATTCGGATAGCGCCGTTCAATCTCATTGGCCGCGGCATCGGCCACCCAGCGCGACTTGTAGACTCCGCCCACCAGCACCAGCGGCACCTGCCCGTCAAAATCAAGCCTTTGCGCCGCCGCGATTACCGCCCGCGCAATTTCAATTCCGGCGGCAATCAAAATTTCTTGCGCAATTTTGTCTTTTCGGCTGGCCGCGCGATCGCATATCGGCGCCAATCCGGGCAAATCAACCGGCGAATCCATATAAAGAAATTTTAATAAATTGTTTATTTCTTTAAATTTGTATTTTTTAAACACCAAATCCGATAAAATCGTTTTTTGCCCTCTGCCATCCAAATCTTCCGCTACCGCCTCCATCACTTTATTGCCGATCCATATCGCCGATCCCTTACTCACCCAACCCTGATTATTAACCAAAGCCTCTTTTTTGCCGTTCCAGCCGTGAACGGCGCTTCCGGTGCCGCAAATGGCCACGATACCGTCTTTAGCATAACTGCCCGCGCGAAACGCCACCGACTGGTCCGACCCGATGGCAACTTTGCCCTTAAAAATTTGAGCGATTTTTTTATGTTTTTTCAGCTCGCGGATTATCGCCGGCTTTTTATTCTTATATTCCTCTTCCGTCGCCGGCAAGCCGATAAAAACAGAAGCGATTTTAATGTTTTTCCGCCGCTTTATCAGATCGTATATCGCCTTTACAACATTTTCCGCCGCCAATTCTATGCCAAAATCGCGCACGCTTGACCCGCCCGAAACCGCCCGCGCCACAATCTTGCCGTCCAAATCCGCCAAAGCCGCGGCAGTCTTGGTTCCTCCCCCGTCAACTCCGATCACGAAATTCCCAACATTGAGCCTTGAACTTTGAACTTTAACCATTTTATCATTTTTATAATTGATAATTTATCATTGATAATTGAATTTACTATCATTCTACCACACCTCACCTCCGCATAAAAAAAGAAGGCGCAATGCAAAACAATGGCCATACTTTAACGAACCAATATGATGGTCGCTATCTCTTGAGTTTCCGAAAGAACTATCAGCGTTGCCACGAGGCTACATCCAGAGAAAATTTGATCGCTAAGCATTTCTACATCTTCCTGTGGACATATCGCACTTAAAATATCTATCATTTTCACTTTCTCCCTAAAACAAAACACAACGCACGGATTATCTCCGTGGTTTGATTTTGTTTGACATTATTTGCGTAGCATATTCTGACCCAAAAGTCAAATTTTTTGGTTGTCGTCAAGGTTGTGCGAGATTGTCTCGCCGGCGGCAATTTGGCAGTTTTTGCCGATGAAACGGGCCGGCAGAATGGTGACGCGTGCGCCGATTTTTGAGTTTTGGCCCGCGATTGTTCCCAAGGCCTTTAAACCGGTGTCCACTTTGGCCAAGACTTTGACGCCGTCTTTTTCTTTTTTCACCCGCGCGGATATTTGCCCCCGATCCAGCCGCACATTGGCCGTGATCGCGCCCGCGCCGACCCGCACTCCCCGATCCAGAATTGAATCGCCGATATATCCCGAATGGATATGGACATCGGGCTGGAAAATCGTGCGCGCCGCCTCGCAGAGCGCGCCCACCATCGCGCCCGCTTCCAAATTGCAATTGTCGCGCACCACGCTGTTATTGCCGATAACGGAATTGTCGCCGATATAGCAAGGCCCCTTGATAACCGCGCCTTCGTAAATTTTGCAATTTTCGCCGATATGAACATTGCCTTCAATCACCGCGTTTTTGGCAATTCGCGCGGATTTGGCAATCTGTTTTTTTTCCAGATACTTATCAAAAAGATATTTTTGCGCGTCAAACAAATGCCATGGATATTTCAACGACACGCTTTGATAATCGCTGTCCAAAATCACGATGCGCGCATCGTTTTCTTTGGCATAATGCGACATTGCCACTTCAAATTCTTCGTTTTGGTTGGCGCTCCCCAAAACTTTTCCAATATATCCAAAAATTTTATTGTCCAGCAAATAAACTCCCGTCACTTTGATTTTTGACGGTTCCTTGCCTTCGGCCGGTTTTTCCATCACTTCCAAAACCTTGTCGCCGTCCAATCGCGCAATGCCATAAAGCCAGGTTTTATCGGTCTCTTGTCCGGCCAGCACCATTTTGGCGCCGGTTTGCCGGCTTTTGTCCAGCATTCCGGCCGCGATTTCCTGGCAATCAATCCGACCGGCGTTCAACACGAAAAATTGGCCGGCAATATGATCTTTGGCGCTCATTATCGCGTCGCCCATGCCTTTGGGTTCTTGCTGGATCGCGTATTTGATGTCTTTTAGATTAAATTCCTTCAATCCCTCTTCAACATTCCGGCTCGCCCCCTGCACCACCACAATATCTTTCACGCCAATCCGGCGCAAACCGTCGATCGTATACCAAATCAGCGGCTTGCCCATAATTTGCAACAAACTTTTGTGCTTTGAATTCAGCGGCCAAAACCGCGACGATTCCCCCGCGGCCAAAATCACGGCCTGCAATTGATTGTTTTTATCTGCCATTTGTCGTTTATTATTCACCGCTTATCATTTACCGCTTATAGTTGATGAGTTTAAAAATTTCCCGGACGACTTTTTTGGGATCATAGGCAAATTCATCTTTCTTCAGAATATCGGCGCCGATAAATTTATCTTTGGATAAGTCGTTATCTATTTTTATCGGTTCACAAATCATCGATTCTTTTTTTTCATATTCAGCCAGCATATCCTCATCAACCGGCTTGTTGTGATACAAAATATAATCCAAATCCGATCTCATGTATTTTTCCACTTCGGCGGCAAAAGTTCCAATAGAAAATCCGTGAGTTTCGCCTTTGCGCGAAACCGAATTGCTGATCAATATCTTTTTACCTTTGGCCTTTTTGAAAGCGGCCGGCGCGTCTTTAGGCAAAAAACACGGAACCGTGCTGGAATACAAATCTCCCGGACCAATCAAAATAAGATCCGCTTCCGAGATCGCTTTTTTCGCTTCGGGGAAAATTTTACCCCCCGGTTTTTGGAAAATTTTTTTGATTTTCAAATTCGCGTCATGATTGCCCGCCAGTTCTATTTCCTGTTCGCCTTCAATAACGCTGCCATCCTCCAATTCGGCAATAATATTTGTTTTATCAACGGTCATGGGCAACGCGCGGTTGTTTTTGAGTTCCATAAATTCCGAAACGATCGCCATGGCTTTTTTATGGCTTTTTAGATTCCATTCCAAACCGGCAATGAACGCATTGCCAAATGATTGCCCCTTATGCCAAGCGCCGTAAAATTCATCGCCAAAACGAAATTGCCACAAATCCTTTTTCCATTTGGGCGCGTTGGAAAGCGCCAGAACATGGCGGCGAATATCTCCCGGCGACAATACATCAAATTGCCGGCGAAACACGCTGGCCGCGCCGCCGCTATCCACCATGGAAGTGATACCGGTCAATAAAACCGGATAAGATTTTAGCGGCTCCAGCAAAACTTTGGGCACCAGATTACCTCCGCCCAAGCAAACGATCTTGAGTTTTTTGTTTTTTTGGGCGGCCATAGACAAAATCAGAGTTATTCCTTAGAATGTATGATACTCTAAAAATACCTTAAATTCAATCTCATGCCACAAAAATTTTTAGTCAAAGGCGGCAATCCGCTCAAAGGCCAAGTAATGATTTCCGGTTATAAAAACAGCGCCGGCCCGGTTTTGGCGGCCGCGCTGTTATCCGAAGAACCATCCACCATTTCCAATTTACCGCTGGTCACCGATGTCCTCAACCAAATTGAAATAATGGAACAGATCGGTTGCGAGGTTGAATGGCTGGACGACCACACCGTCAAAATCAATGCTAAAAATCTTGACCCGCAAAAAATACCGTTTGGCGTGTTCCAAAAAATGCGGGTCTCGGTTTTGCTCATCGGCCCCCTGCTGGCGCGTTTCCGAAGTTTCCGGGTTCCCCATCCGGGCGGCGATAAGATCGGCTTGCGGTCAATTTCCACTCACCTTGACGCTTTTGAACAATTCGGCATCAAGGTCTGGCGGGAAAACGATTCCTATTGCTTTGAAGCGCCCAAAGAACTGAAACCCGCGCATATTATTCTGAAAGAATTTTCCGTCACCGCCACCGAAAACGCGATGATGCTCGCCGCCGGCATTGAAGGCAAATCAGTCATTGAGATCGCCGCCGCCGAGCCGCAAGTCCAAGACTTGATAACCATGCTGGAAAGCATGGGCGCAAAAATCCGCTGGAGCCAGCCCCATACTCTGGAAATCCAAGGTTCAACGAAATTATCCGGCGCCGGCCACTCTGTTTGTCCCGATCCGCTGGAAACCGGCACTTTTATGATCGCGCTGGCCGCCACCGGCGGCCAGGGTAAAATAACCAATACCAACCCCAAGGTTCTCACTTTTTTCTTGGAAAAAATGAAAGAGATCGGCGTAAATTTCACCGCCACCGACGATTCAATCACCGTCAATCCGTCGGGCAATTTCAAAGCCGCGCGCGTGCAAGTAATGATTTACCCGGGATTCCCCACCGACCTTCAGCCGCAAATTTCGGTTTTACTCACGCAAGCCACCGGAAAAGCCGTCATCAACGAACCGCTCTATGAAAATCGCCTGCGCCACTTTGAAGAATTGCGCAAAATGGGCGGCGACATTGAAATCACCGACCCGCACCGGGCGCTGATCTTCGGCAAAACCGAACTGTTCGGAACCACCGTGGACGCTTCCGACATCCGCTCCGGCACCGCCCTCACCCTGGCCGCAATCATCGCCAAAGGCCAAACGATTGTGGAAAACATCGCCAACCTTGAACGCGGCTCGGAAAAATTTGACGAAAAACTCCGCTCGCTGGGCGCCGACATTGAAAAGATCGGCGAATAAATTCCAAGATTCAAGATCAAAAATCCGGCGAGTGCCGGATTTTTTAATTTTGCATTGTAGGGCAACCCTTGCTTGTCTCGCAGTAGCTTTAGCGAAGGCGGATGGTTGCCCGAATTGAAAAGGGCGGGCACAAGGCCCGCCCCTACAAGATTTACAACTCTGTAAATTTTTTCGCTAATTCCCACGCTTTCACATTCACATCCAGATGCTTGGGCGCCACCGATGACTTGATCGCTTCCAGCATGGTCTCGGGCACCAGCGGGATCATTTTCTTGAATGCCGCCACGCACAGCAGATAAACTCCCGATACCGCGGCCGTTCCCAATTCTTTTTGGCAAATGCCGGCGGCGTCAATCACTTCAATTTTTTTGGTGAATTTTTTCAAGTTGCCGATTATTTCCTCCTCGGCCAGCAACGGCTTGCCCGGGATAGCCACTTCAGTCTTATTTATGAGGTACTGCGTTTGCGGTCCGCTAAAATACGCCGCCTTTAAGCATTCCTGCATTTCCAGCCCCACGATCAAATCCGCCTTCTTTGCTTCCACCAGCGGCGAAAAAACCTTCTTGCCGAATTTGATGTGCACCTCCACCGATCCGCCCCGCTGGGACAGCCCGTGCAATTCCGAAGTCTTGGCATCCAGCCCGTTTTTCAGCGCCGCGTCCGACAAAATTTCCAGCAAAGTGATCAGCCCCTGCCCGCCCGTGCCCACAATGACGCAATTAAACACTTTGTTATTTTTTTTTGTTTTAATTTCTTTTTTTGATTTGATATTTTTTTTGTTTGCCATAGCTTTTAAATTGATACTTCATTCTATTAAAAATTATCAGATTTATCAAATAAAAAAGTTAAAGCACTGAAAAAATCAGTGCTATTTAAAAAATATTATGTTGGATTGCCGTAGCATTCATCAATTGCTAAATCTTGCTTCTGCTTTTCTGAAAGTTGTGTTTCGTCAATTTCCAATCCGTTCCATATCCCTCCGCCAACAAATTGCAAAAGATTTTCCGCCATTACATTACCTCTTATTTATTTTAAGAACTATTTCTTATTTCTTACCGTTGTTTCGGCGCTGTTCCCTGCCCGCTCCGAGCGGGTGTTGCCTTTCCTTGGCCGGCGGACGCTCTCCGGCTAAAACTCTCTTTTTTCGCTCCATACTTTTTAATATAATTTTATTGAAAAAATGTAAAGAGATAAAAGGGTAACTACTCGCTGGTCCCAAAATTAAAAGGGTCTAACCCTCGCATTAACGAGGGATAGACCCTTTTAATTTTGAATTCGGATTCTCTGGAAGGGTCTAACCCTTTTGATTACAAAAGGGTTAGACCCTTAACACAAACACGGATGCGAAGCTATTCCTTTTTGGCCACAAATTTGCACGGGCGGCGGGCGATGATCACGCTCACTTCGGGCTTGTCAACAAATTCGCGCACCGCAGCGATGAACTCTTCGGATTGGCCCTGGTCAATGATTTTCATATTTTCCGGCTTGACCCCGCAGGCCAGCACCATATTTTCAATCGGAATCGGATGAACCGCGCCGACAGAATCCGGATGCGGCTGATGGCCGGTCATCGCGGTGATGTCATTATTCATAATGATGATCAAAGGGTTGGAGCCGTTATAAACCGCGTTGAGCAATCCCTCAATTCCCGAATGGAAAAATGTGGCATCGCCGATGAAGGCAATCACTTTTTGGTCCGCGGCGGCTTTTTTAATCCCGTGAGCGATGCCGATTGACGACCCCATGCAAAACATATAATCATAGAGCTCGTGCGGCGGCAGGGCGCCGATCATATAACAGCCGATATCGCCGCCAAAAACCACCTTGCTGGCATCCACCGCCTTTTTCACCGCGGCAAACACCAGCCAATACGGGCATCCCGGGCACAATTGCGGCGGTCGCGCCGGCAGTTCAAATTTGGGCGCGAATTTGGGCAGAGTGTATTTTTTGCCCGTGAATTTGGCAACCATTTCGGCCGCGATCTCCGGCTTCATCTCGCCGATCTGCGTGCGCCAATCAACCCCGCGGATCTCCAATTTGCAATTGGCATCCTTGGCCAGCATCTGGATCCTCTTTTCCAAATAGGGTTCCATTTCTTCCAGCACCAAAACCTTTTTCAATCCCTTGATGAAATCACGGATCTTTTTTTCCGGCAGAGGATGGAACATCCCCAATTTCAGCACCGGCAAAACAACGCCCAATTCTTCCATCGCCTCCTGCGCGTGCAAATAAGCGATACCGGAAGTGATTATTCCCAACGGCTGATTTTTACCTTTAATAACGCCTTCAACGCGGTTTAATTTGCTTTTTTCAAAATACTGCGCCAATTTTTCTTCGCGGGCCAGCATTTCTTTTTTCATTCCGTTCAGGCGCGGCATCATGGTCACATATTTGCGCTTGTCTTTGATAAATTCGCCTTTCAGGTTGACATTGCGGTCGGGAGCCAATTCGCCCAAAGCCACCAAGGCCCGCTGGTGCGCGGTGCGCGTGGTGATGCGCACGATTACCGGCGTCCCGAATTTTTCCGAAATGGCAAACGCCTCAATCGTGAAATCTTTGCACTCCTGCGCGTCGCTTGGCTCCAGCATCGGCAGATGCCCCAACACCGAAAACGGCCGGGTGTTTTCCTCACTTTGCGCCGAACTGTGGCACCCCGGGTCATCCGCCACGAAAATCACCATCGGGGCGCGCGTGCCGGTATAGGCCAGCGGTAAGAGCGGTTCCAGAGCAACATTTAAGCCGAAATTTTTCATCGCCACCAAGGTTTTTAATCCCGAAAAATTCGCGCCGATGGCCGCTTCCATCGCGGTTTTTTCATTGGTGGAAAATTCAAACAAAAACTTGGGATCGCCCTTCAACTCTTTTTGCAAGGCGAAAAAATTGTTGCCGATCTCCGAAGCGGGCGTTCCCGGATAGGTGGAAACGAATTGCACCCCGGATTCCAGCGCCCCGCGAATAATCGCCTCGTTCCCCAAAAACATCGCTCTCTTCCCCTTTGAATCTTCAAGTAATTTATTCATATTGAAAAATTTAAAGTTTAAATATCAAAAATCAAAATGACAATGTAAAATTTAAAATGACAGTTCAATTTTAACATTTTGAACTGCCATTTTCCATAAAATATTATAAATCAAAGATATTTGACGAATTCATCCACGGTCATGTCAAGCTGCCTGACGATAGCGCGCAAAGTGCCTTTGGCTAAATCTTTATGATGCAACGGAATCACCGGCTGGTGTATCGCGTCGCCATCGCGCACCATAATCAAATGGCTGCCTCTTTGATGATGCTTTCTAAATCCCAATTTCTCCAAAACCGCCACAACCTCTTTTGGTTTTAAAACCGGAAGTTGCGTCATATTTTAAGCCGGGCAATAATTTACTTCTACGCTCACTTTGCTTTTTAAAAAATTGGGATCGACATCTTCCGGAAAAGCGATTTTTCTCTCGGCCAAAGTTTCCAAATATAATTCTATCGCTTCGCGCGCGTTCTTTTTGGCCTCGGCCAAATTTTTGCCCTGGGTAACGCAACCCGGTAATGCCGGAACCTCAATCACAAAATCGCCAGTTTCCTCATCGGGAGTAAATAGAACAGTATATTCCATTATGTGCTTTTTTTTCAGTTGTTTCGTCATGGTTTTATAATACTTTCGATACTTGATTTGTCAAATTTTTTGTGTTATTCCATCGCTGAACGCTAACCATTCTTTTTCATAAAATAATCAACCAAACTGCCAAAAGAATCACAGGTTCTTGGATTGCCTTTGGGCTTTCCAAAGCCATAAGAAACATAAATAAAATCCATTCCCGCCAACCGCACCGCTTCCTCATCGGATGCCGTATCGCCGACATAGACCGGATTTTTCAAATAAAAATTCTTTTCCATCTTTGCCAGCATTTCATTCTTTGGCAATCCCGACATGCCGTTGCAGTCAAATCCCGCAACAAACGGCCTTAAACCGGAAAAATCCAAGAAAAGATCCAAATACCATCTGGCGCAATTGCTGACAATAAATACTTTATATGACTTTGCCAGATTCTTTATGCCTTCAATAACACCATCATAAAAAATCCCGCCGTTAATCTTAATAGCTTCATTTTCGCAAGCATCAAGAACTTCAAATAAATTAGGATGGGTTTCCTGCAATCCGGGTAAAATAATTTCTATACATTTTTTGTAAGGGTTTCCCGCCACGCTTTCCAAATCATGGAAAGTAACCACTCTCTTAATGCCTATTTTCTTTAGTCCGTAATTCCAACCACTGGCACTAGCTAAACAAGCATTCCATAGGGTTCCATCAACATCAAATATAATTGCATCATTTCTCATAAATTATCTACTCTACCGTTACTGATTTTGCCAAATTTTTGGGTTTATCCACATCACAACCCCGCGCCACGGCTACATAATAAGCAAATAATTGCAAAGGAATAATGGAAATAATCGGGGTTAACATTTCCAATGTTTTGGGTATGTATAAAACATCATCGGCAATCTCTTTAATTTCTTCATTGCCTTCAGTAGCCACAACCAATAACCGCGCTCCGCGAGCTTTTAACTCCATCATATTGGAAACCATTTTTTCGTAAACACTATCGCTGGGAGCAATAACAACGCAAGGAAAATCTTTCTGCACCAAAGCAATCTCGCAATGCTTAGGTTCTCCGCCACGGCAACCCTCGGCATGAGTATAGGCAGTTTCTTTGATCTTATGAGCACCCTCGCGAGCCGTTGGATAATTATATTTTCTCCCTAAATATAAATAATTTTCGTAATTTTTGTATTTTTGCGCTAATTCGGGAATTCCGCCACAATTATCAATCGCTCTTTGCGCTAATTCGGGAATTTTGGCCAATTCTTCGGCAATGCGCTTGCCCATTACCAGCGACATATTTCGCTGACGGCCCAAAAATAAAGTCATTAAAGCTATCACAGCTAATTGTGAAGTGTAAGCTTTTGTAGAAGCCACACCGATTTCCGGTCCGGCATGATTGTAAATTCCGGCATCGGTTTCGCGAGCCTGCGTCGAATCAACCACATTCGTGATACCAATAGTTAAAATGCCTTTTGATTTTGCTTCGCGAATCGCCGCCATTGTATCGGCGGTTTCACCAGATTGAGAAATGGCCAAAAATGCCGACTTACGATCGATTGTTGATTTGCGATAACGAAATTCCGACGCCGCATCAACTTTAGTGGTAATCCCCGCATATTCTTCAAACATATATTCCGCCACCAACCCCGCATGGCGCGCCGTACCGCAAGCAATAATATACATCCGTTCGATTTCGCGCAACCGTTCTTCGATTGGCATCAAGCCGCCCAGTTTAGCTCTTCCTTCTTCCGGCAGCAACCGCCCGCGCAAGGAATTGGCCAGACTTTCGGGCTGTTCCATTATCTCTTTGAGCATAAAATGGGGATAGTCGCCTTTTTCCACATCTTTGGCATCCCACTCAATTTCTTGCGGCTCGCGCTGGGCGTAGATTGAATAACCCTCGGGAGTGAGGGTGGCAATCTCGCCTTCATTGAGATAGACCACCTTTTTGGTGTTGGCCACCACCGCCGCCGGATCCGACGCCACCAAAAACTCGTCCTCGCCGATGCCGATCAACAGCGGACTGCCCGACCGGGCCGCGACGATTTTTTCCGGATCATTTTTGGCGATCACCACAATGCCATAAGTCCCCCGCACGCGCGCCACCGATTTTTTCACCGCCCGCTCCAGATTGCCGTCAAAATATTTTTCAATCAAATGCGCCAGCACTTCGGTGTCGGTTTGGGAAATGAAGGCGTGGCCCTCGGCCTCCAATTCTTTTTTGAGTTCTTTGTAATTTTCAATGATGCCGTTGTGCACCACCGAGATCGCCCCTTGGCAGTCCAAATGCGGATGAGCGTTAACCTCGGTCACCCCCCCGTGCGTGGCCCAGCGGGTGTGCGCATGGCCCGCATTGCCCGCCGCGCTTACCTTGGCCAAATCCCCGTCCGCGCCCGAAATCTTGCCCACTTTCTTGAACAAGGAAAAGTTTTTATCCCGGCCTTGGATGCAAAAACCGAAGCTGTCATAGCCGCGGTATTCCATCCGCTTGAGTCCGGAAATGAGTACCGGAAACGCCTCCCCCTTGCCAATGTAGCCGATTATTCCGCACATATTTCTTGAATAATTTTCAATTTCCAATTACCAATTTTCAATAAATGTTTCATTCGCCCAATTTTCAAATAAAGCATCAATTCGCATTTTGTTTGATTCATTGACGCATTGAAAATTCAATGAAAATTGTAAATTGTAAATTGTAAATTTTTAGACAACAAAATTGACCAGCCTGCCTTCAACATAAACTACCTTTTTGATCGGGTTGTTATTCATCCATTGCCGCACTATCTTTGACGCTTTGGCAAGTTCAACTGCCGCGGCCTGGCCGGATTCGGCCGGAACCGAAATCTTGTCGCGCAACCGCCCGTTGACTTGCACCAACAGTTCAATCATTTCGTCTTTGACGAAATTTTGGTCGGGTTGCGGCCATGGCTGTCTAAAAACACTTTCGTTGTTGCCCAAAATTTGCCATAATTCTTCGCCGATGTGCGGCGCAAACGGCGCCAACAGCATCACCAATCTTTGCAAAACATCTTTGCCGACATCATTTTTATTGTCTTCGGCAAAATTTAAAAATTCCATCAACGCCGCAATCGCCGTATTAAATTTTAATTGTTCAATATCGCCGGAAATTTTTTGATTTAATTTGTGAACGCGGCGCAAAACATCCTCGCCGCTATTTTCATTGTCCGCGCATTCCAAAACCAAATTCCAGACGCGGCCCAGAAACTTGCAACTTCCCCGCACTGCATCCGTGCTCCACGCAATCGCCTGGTCAAACGGCCCCATAAACAATTCGTAAATCCGCAAAGTATCGGCGCCGTATTCTTTAACAATATCGTCGGGGTTCACCACATTACCGCGCGACTTGGACATTTTTTGGTTGTTGGCAGCCAGCACCATTCCCTGAGACGTCCGCTTTTTATAAGGTTCGCTGGTTGGCACCGCGCCGATATCAAAAAGAAATTTATAAATAAATCTTGAATACAAAAGATGCAAAGTGGTGTGTTCCATTCCCCCGTTATACCAATCCACCGGAAGCCAGTAATCCAGCTTTTCTTTATCGCCAATCGCCGAATTGTTTTTCGGGTCGCAATAACGCACGTAATACCAATTCGAACCGGCCCAATTGGGCATGGTGTCGGTTTCCCTTTTAGCCGGCCCGCCGCAATACGGACATTTGATATTCACCCATTCGCCGATCGCGGCCAGCGGCGATTCGCCGGTTCCGGTGGGCTGGTATTTTTCAATATGCGGCAATTGAACCGGCAATTGGTTTTCCGGCACCGGTTTTTCGCCGCAATTTTGGCAATAAATAATCGGAATCGGCTCGCCCCAATAATGCTGGCGCGAAAATATCCAGTCGCGCAATTTATAATTTACTTTTCTTTTGGCGCCGTCTTTTTCCAAAAATCCGACGATCTCATCCATTACCGTTTTTGAATCCATGCCATCAAACCGGCCGGAATTTATCAATTCTCCGTATTCGACGAATGCCCCTTTGGAAATATCGCCGCCTTTTACGACTTCAATGATCGGCAGATCGTATTTCTTGGCAAAATCCCAATCGCGCCGATCATGCGCCGGCACCATCATTACCGCCCCGCCGCCATAAGAACCGATCACATAATCGCCCAGCCAAACCTGGATTTTTTGGCCATTGGCCGGATTAACGGCAAAAACCCCCTTCAAACAAACGCCGCTTCTTTCTTTTTCAAGATTGGTCCGTTCAAACTCGGATTTTTCTTTTGTTTTTTGGATATATGCCAAAACCTCATCTTTATTTTGAACTTGCGGCAAAATATTTTCCAAGCCCGGATATTCGGGCGCCAATACCAAAGCGGTCACGCCGAAAATCGTATCCGGCCGCGTGGTGAATATTCTAACGCCGCCGGCATTTATATTGTCCGCGAATTGAAACAAAATTTCCGCGCCCTCGCTTTTGCCGATCCATTCTTTTTGCTGGATCTTTATTTTTTCCCAAAAATCAACTCTGTCCAGATCATCGATCAGACGGTCGGCATATTTGGTGATCGCCAGCATCCATTGGTTCAAATTTTTGCGCTCTACCGGCGCGCCGCACCGCTCGCAATTGCCGCCGACAACTTCTTCGTTGGCCAAACCGGTAAGGCATTTGGGGCACCAATTCACCGGAATTTTTGACTTGTAGGCCATTCCGTTTTCATATAGCTTCAAAAATATCCACTGCGTCCACTTGTAATAATCCGGATCGGTAGTATCCACTTGGCGCGACCAGTCAAACGACAGTCCCATGCTTTTCAACTGGCGCGTGTAATTGGCAATGTTCTTAGCCGTGGTCACGGACGGATGGATGCCGGTCTTGATGGCATAATTTTCCGCGGGCAAACCAAAAGCGTCCCAACCAATCGGAAACAACACATTCTCCCCCTCCATGCGCCGCTTGCGCGCGATCACATCCATGGCCGAATACGACCGCACATGGCCCACGTGCAACCCTTCGCCGGACGGATAAGGAAACTCCACCAAAAGATAAGTTTTCTTTTTTTTGCCCGCCGCCGCCGGATCAAGCGCTCTATAAAAATTATTATCTTCCCAATATTTCTGCCACTTGGGTTCAATCTCTGCTGGCTGATATTTTTTTTTATTTTTTTGATTTTCCATGTTGGAATACCTTATCTTCGCTTATCTTTCA
>DAOSDI010000003.1:0-52701 GCA_035362275.1 Candidatus Pacearchaeota archaeon
ACCGTTGCCTTTGTAGTTGCCGATCTCGGTTTTGCCGTCGCCGTTCCAGTCGCCGCCGATCGGTTTATCGGTAATCCCGCCAAACAATGATACTTTATCTGCCGATGTTTGCCCCAACCATTGGTTATCCACATTTTGATTGATTTGATGAAGCGCGACCGCATCTGCGGGAATTCGGGAATAAAAATCGGCCGGACCGTTAATCCCGTCTTTCATTCCATCGCATTTATTGTATAAAAAATAATTAAAATCAGTACTCCAATTGCCGGTTGGCGGATTAAGCACCAAACCATTTAACCCGGAGGCGCTCACATTGCCATACATAGATTGAAGTGTATAATCACCGTCAGCCCGCCAAACCGAAGCAAACGCGCAGTTTTTTTCTGTGCAATCGGTACCGCCGCTGGCGCCTACGCCGCCGCCATAACCAAGCTCATAACTCAAAGCTACCAACTTTCCAATATTATCCGGCGGAGTTGTATCATATAATAAAGTCATATGACTTTCCGATGTCAAAGGTGTCGCTCTTATTCCGCAACCGCCCACAATTACGATGACGCATCCCTTGATGGGAATTTTTACCGGCAATTGAAAATTTGTTTCTAAATTCACCTTTTTATTATCTGAATTTTTCAATATATACGATGCCAGCCATGTGTGAGCCGGCAATGTCGCTTCGTTAAGCTCTGATCCGTTGATTGGACAATTGCCGCCAGGAACATTCGCCACCCAAACCAAAGATTGGGTAAAAATCGGTTCAGTGGGAGTCATTGACACATAGCCCGATAATCCTTTAAAATATACTTCCTCGGCGGGCAAAGGAAAAGAATAAACAACTCCCTTGCAATAAGGTTCATTAACCGTTGTTTGCGCCGCAAGATCAATACTTTCCTCCGCCGCGAAAATACCCGCCGCAAAAAAAACACTTGCCAATGCAATCACAACACTGATAAAATTTTTTTTCATAAATAATAATTATTCATTGAATTATTTTAACACGAAAAAACAAACGAAACATTACTCCCGTCCGTTTGGCCTTTGTTATTTTGCCAGAAGTAAATAATGCTTGGCAATTTCAACGGTTTTGTTTTTAAAGAATCCTAACTTGGCAAAAAATTATCCAGCGCCTTGCGCTTGATTTTTGAAATTATTTTGTTGATCATAGAAGTAAGGCTGGGTCAAATGGAGTTGGTAATGTGTTTTAGCTTCATTTTACTCCATTATTACTCCCATTGTAGTCAATTTTGTCAAAGTATTTATATATGAACCGAATAACGCTACACAAGCAATGGGTAGTGAAGGCGCCGGTTGAAGATGTGTTCGGGATAATAACCGACTTTGAGAAATTTCCAGAGTATTTTCCAAAAGTCGCTGAATCAAAAGGAACTTTTATTGACTACACCTATCAAGTCGCCATTCGCAAAAAATGGCTGCGTTTGGTCGCGGCGCCGTTGCTGCGGTGGTATTCAATGAAATACTGGGAAAAAGCGGTGATTGACCGGCTCAAAAACTCCTTGAGAAATAATATCAAAATTTACAGGGGTCCAACCCCTGATTTTTGGATTTTACTTCAGGAGATAGGCCGAAGAGGGGCCTTTGCCGGTTTGGGCGATCATTTTTAGGGTCTTGAGTTTTTGTAAATGGAGTTGCGCGGTTCTTTTTGGAATTTTGAGAATATCAATTACATCTTTTACGGTGATTTTGCCCATTTGCTCCATAAAATCGATGATTTTTAATTGTTCAGGCGTCAGGTAAATTTGCGATTCCAACTTTCCATCAATTTTTCGATGAGCCAAGGCGGTTACCTGTGCCTTGGTATTATCGATTTCGTTTTTAAATCCTTTGATAAAATACTCAAGCCATGGAGTAAAATCGGTGCGGCGTTCCTCGTAAGCTTCGCCAATGTTAATCGCCTTATAGTATTCCGGGCGGTTATTGTTGTAATAATCTTCCAGAGCAAACAATTTGCGGAAATCATAGCCGCGTTGATACAAGATCAAAGTTGCCACGGCCCGGGCAGTGCGGCCATTGCCATCGGCAAAAGGATGGATTGCGGCAATTTCCTGGTGCACAATCCCGGCAACCACAACCGGATTGATTTCTTGCGTTTGCGGTTCTCTTATCCAATTTATCAAATCAGTCACTAATTGAGGCACTTTTTGCGGAGTTGCGGCGGTGTAAATTATTTGGTCGGGAAATCCCAACCTTCTTTTCACCACATAAACCATACCTTTGCGATAATGGCCCGATTGTTCATCGGGTAAGGTTTTATCGGTGACCAGCTGTTGTATTTTAAGGATTACTTTTTCCGAAATGGCATGTTTTTTCTCAACGATTTTGGTTATATGCCGCAACGCTTTTAAATAATTCTGGACTTCATAGACATCCCGCGCCGGCGCATCAATTTTCTTGTGTTGGCACAAGGCCTCCACTTGCCTTAGATTGAGCATATTTCCTTCAATGCTTGTTGAGGCGTGCGTCATGCGGATCAACGCTTGGCGACGCAACCGAAGCTCTTGGGCGGGCAAAATCTTGGCCCGGCCAATGATCGCCCGGCTTTCGGCGATCTCAGTAAGCATCCGCACCATTTTGTCGGTCAGTTTATAAGAAGGGCTGAACATAATTGATTCTTGGTATTGATGCTTTTATTTTATCAAATCCAGAACAATCGCGCAAGAATCGCGCAAGAATCGCGCAAGAAATATCAATTCCAAATGTTATATTTATGTTATATTTAAACATAACATTTTCGCGCGCCGGTTTTGACGATATATTCCATATGGAATATATGGAAAATTTAAAATGATGATCGGGCGGGCGTGATTGACGCGAACGGGCGGTTTGTTAAGATGAGATTAAAATTATGAAACTATATTTCGCGCGGCACGGGGAAACGGAGAGCAACCGGCAAAAAAGAATCGGGCGGTTTGGCGACCCGCTGACTGAAAATGGCCGTTTTCAGGCGCGGCGGATGGCCGCGCGGGTTGCGAAAGAACCGATTGATTTGATTGTTGCCAGTCCGTATGAGAGGTCAAAAGAAACGGCCGCAATTATTGCCGGAGCCATTGGCAAGGAAGTCCGAGAGACTCCGTTACTCGCGGAAAAAAAATGGCCAAGCGCCATTGAAGGCAAGCTGCTGGAAGATTCGGAAGCCAAAAAGTTTTTTGATTTGCAAAAAGAAAAAAATATTGCCGACCCAAATTGGCATCACAGCGATGAAGAAAACTTTTCGGACATTAAACGCCGCGCTTGGCTTTTTATTGATTATGTTTCCGGATTGAAACAAGAAAATATTTTAGCGGTATCCCATGAGTACTTCATTAAAGCGGTTATCGCCGCGATGATGCACGGCGACGCGCTCACCTATGAAATTTTCCGAAGCTTTTTTCATTTTGCCGTTTTGGACAACGCCTCGCTGACCCTCTGCCAAAAAGACCAAAACGCATGGAAACTAACCGCGCTTAACTATTGATAAATTTCAAAAATCAGGGGTCCAACCCCTGATTTTTGTTTTTTAAAGTGGCGGGCGATTCAATAAAAAAGACGAGCGTGAGGTTAGGATTCTTTTTCTCCTTCCCCTTGCCCGTTTATTACGCGAAGAGCTTCTGGCACGGTTAATTTTAAGATGACAATAATTTGGTTTGCCATTGTCTCCGCGATCCAATTGGACTGCCTTATGAATATTTCCGGAAAGATTTTGTTCTCGAGGTAGGTTATTTTGACGAAGTCAAAATAACTGATAGAAATTTCCAATGAGGAGCCAATTCTAATTTTATCTCCAAAATTTCTGACAGGGATGCCTCTGTCAAGTAGCTCCCTCGCCAATTTGATTAAGAAATCTCTTTCTTCCAGCGTTTCTTTGAGGCTGGAAATATTTTGATCTTTGTCGCTGACCCTCAAGAGCAACTTAACCGTGGCAACCAATAATATTACTATTAATATTATTGCAATAACAAACGCAATAACAAATGAGATTTGCCATGGCTGATACGGCTCCAGTAAAATGTTTATATCATTAATATCCATCAAGTGCCTCCTTTTCAAAGTGCGAGAATCCTCCCCGCAAAAACAGATTAAGCCAAAAATCGCCATTAGTCAACATTACACCATTGGGCGATATGATTTGCGGAGACAAGACCTTTGCTATGTTTCTGATAGCTCAGTCCGGATGAAGCCAATCGGAAAGTTAAATGTGATTAGAGCGGTTTTGGCGGCTTGCCAAAATCGGATTTTGTTCTACATTTAAGGTATGCACATAACAATCAAGGATCCGGTTAGCGGCTATTCCCATCTGATCGGGGCGATTTTGGCTTTTGCCGGAACAATCGCGCTGGCGCAAAAGGCGGACGGCGCGCGCCAAATGTCGGCATTTCTCATTTTCGGCGTTTCGGCGTTTTTGCTCTATGGAACCAGCGCTTGGTATCATTTGTTCGGATCGGGCGGCGGGAAGATCGGTTTGGTCCGCAAGCTGGACCACGCTTTCATCTATGTTCTCATTGCCGGAACCTTCACGCCATTTTGCTTGATACTCGCGGGCGGATTTTGGGGCGCCGCTCTTTTTGCGGCGGTTTGGATTCTGGCCGGCATCGGCGCCGCCGCGATCTTTTTCCCTTCGTTTTGGAAATCCTTTCCGCGCGGCGCGGCCACCGGCCTTTATCTGCTGATGGGCTGGATCGGCGCGATATTGATCTATCCGCTCAGAAAACATCCCGTGGCCATTGCGCTGTTGCTGCTCGGCGGAATTTTCTACACCATCGGCGCGATTATTTACGCAATCAAAAAACCGAACCCGAGCAAGGCCGTGGGATTTCACGAACTTTTCCATTTTTTTGTTCTGGCGGGCACTTCCGTCCATTTTTATTGCATCTATCGTTATGCCGCCGGCCAAAGTTTTTTTTCGCCATAGAAGGCGCACCTCCGGATTCCGCCGCCACTGGCAAAAGCTTGAATTAAATTTTGTTTGCGTTAGTATCAAAATACATTATGAAAAAAATCGATTTAAAAAATGTGGTTTGGAAAGAAAGCAAATATTATGTGGCGTGGAATTTGAACACCGCCATTTCCAACTTTGGAAAAACCCGCAAAGAAGCAATGGAATGTTTGCAGGAGGCGTTGGAATTGCATTTTGAAGACGCGTCCGTTTCCGAAGTTAATAAAGTGGAGCGGCCGGATTTGATTCCGACCAGTTTTAAATATGCCTAAACCCGTTCAATTGAATTTGATTTTAAAAGTCCTTAAAGAAAAGGGCTTCTTTTTTATCCGGCAGAAGGAGTCGCATGCGCGATTTCGCAAAATTGGCAATCCAACCCGCAATGTTACCGTCAAAATGGCAGACAAGGAAATTCCTTATGGCACATTCCAATCAATACTGCTCCAATCCGGATTAAGGGAAGAGGATTTTTTCGGTTGATGAATTTATGGCGGACGCATTTATAGACAAAATTGCATTGATTTATATTAAAAACCGGCAAATTCTGATGGCGTTGAGCAAGGGCAAGGATGCGTATTATATTCCGGGAGGAAAACGCGAAGGTAACGAAACCGATAAGCAGGCATTGGTTCGCGAAATCAGAGAGGAATTGAATGTCAAAATATTGCCGCAAACAATGGAATACTATGGCGTTTTCACGGCGCAGGCGCACGGCAAGCCTGCGGGCGTGACAGTGCAGATGGCATGCTATGCGGGAAATTTTTCCGGGCAAGCGCAACCCGGCGCGGAAATCCAAGACCTGACCTATTACGGTTACTCCCGGCGCAACATCGTCGGCCCGGTTGACCAATTGATTTTTGACAACCTGAAAAAGAAAAATTTAATTGATTAAAAATTTATGGCAACATCCGAAGAATTACAAATACAGATAAATGCACTTGAAAAGCAATCGGAAGATTTAAAATCACAATTGCAGATATAAGACAAAAGAAAGATTTATAACTTTCATGAAGGAAATAGAGAGAAATATCGTTTCGGCGCTGATTTTTGCCAAGGATGGCAAATTATTCCAGGGAATGAAAGACTCCGCGAAGGGCGGAGTTTATTCTGATTGCTGGCATATTCCCGGCGGCGGGGTCAAAGAGGGCGAGGACAAAGAGGAGGCTTTGAAAAGAGAGATCGGCGAAGAGACGGGGATTGATGTTTCCGGATATAAAATTGTTTTGATTGACGGGACGGGAAGAGGCGAATCAATCAAAACCATGGCAACCGGGAAAAATGTCATTTGCAAAATGAAATTTTTTGTCTATAAAGTTGAAATTAACGATAGAAATTCGGACGAAATCAAAGTGAGCCTTGATGATGATCTGGTAAAATACCGATGGACGGATCCAAAAGAATTGAGCGGTTTGAAATTAACTCCGCCCTCAACGGAATTGTTTGAAAAACTGGGATATTTGTGAATTCCAGCGATGCCGCGGTTTAAAAATCTTGATTTAATGTATTTCGTCTATCTTCTCCAATGTTGCGGCGGCAGTATTTACACCGGCATCGCCACGGATGTGGCGCGGCGTTTTGGCGAGCACAAAAACAAAAAAGGCGGCGCCTATACCGCTTCGCACCGGGCGGAAAAGATAATTCATACCGAGGAATTTGCCACAAGATCGCTGGCGTTAAAACGCGAGGCCGAAATCAAGCGCTGGCCGCGGGCAAAAAAACTTGCCTTGGCAAATTCATCAAACTTGATTTGAGCGTTATGCGATGTTTTGAAGGCGGCGAGCTTTGCTGCTTACCTTGCTACATAACAAAGTAAGTAATAAGGTAAGTGGCAAGATAAACGGCAAGGCGAGGGGCCGGGCGGCAGTCAAGTCGGCCGGGCGCGGTTGCTGGCGCGGGATGTTCGGCGGCGGGAAAATAAAATTGTATAATAGATCCAGAGCGTTAATATCCCAATATTATATGAATAAAAAAATTATCACCACATCGGCGATCGCGGTTTTGATCGCCACGGGGGCGATCGGCGTTTATTTTTGGCAATCGTTGGCCCGCGAAGGGAACCGGGCGGAAAACCGGCAAACGGAAGATCGGCAAGCCGAGGAAGCGGCGGCGAAAGAAACGGTCGTTGGTTTCGGCCGCGCGTTGAAAAATGTTTCATTGCTGTCGCCGGCGGCCGCGGAAGATATTGAAGCAAACTATCGGGATTTTCTTGATCCGGCGTTGCTGGCGCAATGGAAGGCCGATCCGTCAAAGGCATTGGGCCGGACGACTTCCAGCCCTTGGCCGGAAAGCATTGAAATCGGGAGTATCGGCAGATTCGGTTCCGGCGCCTATGATGTGAGCGGAAAAATCATTGATATGACCAGCGCCGGCATGGCCGGATCGCGGGCGGTCCAAATCGGGGTGGTCAAATTCGGCGATCGCTGGCTCATAACCGGAGCGTCGACAATCGCCCCGGAAGAAAACTCTCTTTGGAAAGAATATCGCGGAGACGGCGTTTCGTTCCGGTATCCGGAGAAACTGACCGCCGGATATATTTCTGTCGCGGAATGGCCGCCGACGGTTGAGATCAAATCCGGCGATTTTTCTTGCGCGGAAACGCCGCAAGAAGTAAGCGGCATGATGGAAATAACCAGCCAAAGAATAGTTGATAGCCGGATCTATTGCGTTAATGTCAAAAACGAAGGCGCCGCGGGCAGTGTTTATTCTTCCTATATTTATACGACTCCCGTTCGGGGAAAGTTGGTTTTTGCCAGTTTTGTTTTGCGCTATCCGAATTGCGCCAGTTACGACGAGGAACAAAATCGGGCCTGCACCGGCGAGCGGGAGGCGTTTGACCTTGACGCCACCGTGGATCGCATCGTCCAGACCGTCAGTTGGGATTCAGCTTTTAGCGAAGATATTTTGGCTAATCAAATATTAAAGTGTTCGGCATCAAGCTATTCGGGGGACAAAGAAAAGTGTGACGAATTATTAAAACAGATAATTGATTTTGATTCTTGCGTGATGGCGGGCTTTCCAATATTAAAATCCAATCCGGCCCAATGCCAGACGATTGACGGCAGAATTTTTATTCAGGAAACGAACAGCGCCTGGGAGCAGGCATTATCGGCCGTCAATAACTGCGAGGTTGAAAAAGCTTTTCAAACGCATGGCCGGATCGTAACCCTTACGCTTAAAAACGGCAACAAATTGATCGCCCAAGAACCGCAAATTGACGATATAATCAAAGCGGTGGAAGCGTCTGAATCAAAATGCGGCAAAATTCCAATAGGAACGGAGTGATTGTCGGGGAGCGGGAGGACAAACTCGCAGAAGCAAGACTTCCGCAAACCGTTTGGTAAAAAAAGACGGGCAGATTATTTTTAAATAAAACCCATCAAGTGCGCAACAATATCGAGCGTAGCGATTAGCCCGCAAAATAGTTGTATCGCTAAAACCGCGTAGTTTTTAACACGATATGTTGGTATTGCCAGCACTACCACGGCAAATAAAATGAAAAGTGCCAACACCAATGTGTCCATAGCTTCACCTCCTTGGGTGGTATATTGCCATAAAAATTAGTGAAGTCAATATGTCAACTGTTTGCATGCGAATAAAATTCCAAAAGTGCCGCGCGAAAGCGGGACTTTTAGTCGAAGCCAGTGCAGTTGAAGCTAATTTGGCAACAGACCCATAAGATAAAGATTGTGTGAGTAAAGTATTTACATTGTTGGAGGTCTATTACGCTTTCAACATTTCCGGCTTCGGTGCCGGTTGGGATAACCTTAACGAATGCGAGCTTTATGATTTCATCGGCATTATAAAGCAATACCGCGAATACGGTGTCTTGGTGAATTATTTAATTCTTCAAGACGGCACCGTAGTTTGCCTTGCCGAGAATGACAGCCGGGTCTGGCACGCAAAGGGCTATGATAATAATTCTCTGGGTGTCAGATTCGTCGCGTTGAACGCGACAATTGCCGCGCGGCTTTCAAGGCAAAAGGGAAGGGAGATATTGCCGGGGCCGAATGACCGGCAGTATGAAGCGCTTGGGCGGTTAGTCGCGGAGCTGAAAGATGGCGCCTATCCCAATATTGTTGAGGTTGTGGGATGCGATGAACTTAAAGCCGCACAAAACGTCACGGTGCCGGATTCAGAGATTGATTGGCAGAAAGCCAATCGCCATCTTGAACGGCGCGGCTTGGAAATCCGTCATTTTTTCCGACAAACATCGTCCTTAATTTTTAAGGATTTTTTATTTAAATTTTGCGTTGCGCTTGAGGCGATGCTTTGAATCGGGAAAATTTTTGGTAGAATGTGGGAAATAATATAATTTTGGGAAAATGAATGAAATTGGAGATTGCGTTTTTTGCAATCTGAAATTGAATAAAGGAGAGATAATTTTTGAAACCGAAAATTTTTTTGTGAATATCGGGCTCGGGCTGGCCGCGCCGGGGCACGTGATGCTGATTCCCAAAAAACATTTTGCCTGTTGCGCCGATATTTCGGAGGATTTGCGCCCGGAATTTGAAAATTTAAGGAGCTTGATTTTTGAGAAAATCAAAGATGCATTCGGCGCGCCGTTTTTGGCGGAATACGGCGTTTTCGGGCAGAGTGTTTCCCACGCGCATTTGCATTTCATTCCCAAAACCAGAAAAGCAACCGAAGTTTATCCTGCCTATGAGATTAAAGACATTTTCCGCGAGATGGGAATTCCGAATGATATTCCGTCGCGGCCGGCGTTGTGGAAAACGGCCGTTGCGATGAAAAATAAAAACGGCGGCTATGTGTTTTTGCAAGACGGCGGGCGCGCGGTTTTGTTTGGGCGGTTTGAAAAAGAATTGTCATACCGCCACTTTTTCAGCGAAAATCCGGGCGTGAAAGATGTTCCCGCGCGATGGCAGGACATTACCGCGGAGCAAGAAAAAATTGATGCAATCAAAAAGCAAATCACCCAAAACCTTCTCAAATTCTAACTGCCAAAAACTATTCCAATATTCATGAAAATGTTTGAGTGTTTTTAATAATTTTTTGTGTGAGCGACAAAAACTATTCCGTTATTCTGCAGAATATTGGAATAGTTTTTGGTACAAAAAAGATTAGACGGTTCATATCAATTATTTTAGTTTGGATTTCAGTTGCATAATGCGGGCATAAGATTCGTTGATGCGTAATTCGGAAATGAGGCCTTCTTTTACCGCGTTCAGGACGGTATCGGCGGCGCGCCGGGCGACGGAGTCGTCGTATTCCTCGCCGTTGTTGGAAAAGATTAAAATATCGCAACCGGCGTTGATGGCGCGGACGATGGCGTCTTCAAATCCGTAATGGTCAACGATCGCGCCCATTTGCATATCGTCGGAAAACACGACGCCGTCAAATTCCAAATCTTGGCGCAAGATGCCGTTGATGAATTTCTCCGAAAGCGTGGCGGGATATTCCGGGTCAATGTTTTGGTTGATCACATGCGCAGTCATTATTGAATCCGCGCCGCCGTTTTTGATCAATTCCGCGTAGGGCGCCAGTTCTTGTTCTTCATAGGTTTCGGTGATGTCGGGCAACGCCAAGTGGCTGTCGGAGCTTGAACTGCCGTGGCCGGGAAAATGCTTGAGCGCCGTCAGAATGCCGAAAGCGCGGTGTGCGGCGATAAGGGTGCGGGCGTAGCCGGCGACGATTTCCGGATCGGCCGAATAGGATCTTTCCAGGCCGCCGATGACCGGGTTTTCGGGATTCAGATTCAGATCCACCACCGGCGCGAAATTAATGTTGAATCCCAGATCGGCCAGTTGCCGCGCCAGCGTCCAATAATCGTTGATCGCCGCCAGACCGCCTTTTTTTGCCAGCGATTGCGCCGAATCAATTTCGGCGAACCCCATTGAAGGTTTCAATCGGTTGATCAATCCGCCTTCGGCGTCAATGGCAACCAGCAGAGGTTCGTTTTTGGCGCGGCTTTTCAGATCGGCAATCAATTTTTGGGTTTGTTGCCGATCAACGATGTTGCGCGGCCGGTTTTTTGACGGCGCGTCATAGTCAAACAAAATCACGCCGCCCAAATTCAATTCTTCTATCGCATTGCCGATGTCGGAGCCACCGCCAATTTCGGTGCCGCGGAAGCCGATCATCAGCATTTGGCCGATTTTTTCTTTCAGCGGCCGGATTGCTTCTTCTTCCCGCGCGATTTTTTCGGCGTGGAAATATTCAAAAACCAGCGCCGAGCAAAACAGAAAAACCGCCAGCGCTTTCACTGTCGCGCTTTTGTTGATTTTTTTCCGCCGCCGCCAGCGGGCTCTCATGAATTTTTTGGAATTTGCCGCGGTTTTTTTCACCGCAAAAGCGCCCGCGCCCGCGAATTTTTTCAGAAATTTCAATTTTTGCGGCAGTTTGGACATATCGGCGATTTGGCGCTAGTATTATAGTATAATTGCGACACAATTTCCATGATCCGGCGCCGAAGGCGCGATTTCTAAATATGATTTCAATATGAATTTTAATATCTTCGGATTTTTTGAAGTTATCGGCGGGATTTTTCCGGCGCGAAAAATGAATAAAAGCTTGCGAGTGCTCTCTTCGGTCAATACGGCGATGGTGTTTATCGTGGCGATGTTTTCGCCGTTTTATGCGATTTATGTTCAGGACAAGATTGGCGGAAATTTGGCAATTGCCGGTTTCTCCTGGGCGGTTTATCCGATCGTGGCGGGAATTTTGATTTTTCTTTTCAGCCAATGGGGAATGAAAGTGAAAGAACAGGAGCTTTTGCTGGCGGTGGGATATTTTATCCGCGGATTGGTTTTTTTAAGCTATGCGTTTATGGGGAGCATCGCCCAGTTGATCTTTACGCAAGTTTTATGGGGCATCGGATCGGCGCTGGGAGTGCCGGCGTTTGACGCCACCTACGGCAAGCACACCAGTAGCGAGAAATCAATTGCCGAGTGGGGGCAGTGGGAGGGCATGGCTTATGTTGCCACCGGCGCGGCGGCATTGATCAGCGGATTTGTGATCCAGCTGGTGGGATATTTTTGGTTATTTTGCCTGATGTCGGCCACGTCCATCTTTTTGGGGATTTATATTTGGCTTTTGCCGCGCGATTTGCTGTGATGCCGGCGATTTTTAAAAAGATTTTTTAAACCACGATTTTTAATCCGCGCAAGTCTTGAATTTTTTTTCGCAACGGATAGAATGAAGCAATGATTTCGTTTCGGCGAAATCAGGGAATCAGGTTCTGCGCCCGATTTTTGTCAGAGTTCTCCGAATTTTTCGGCCGCGCGGCCGTCGCAATCCCTCTTTCTTTTTTTTTGGAAAAAGAAACACTTGTCGGCATCTGTCTGATGTTGAAATTTTTGAATTTGCCGTTGCCGCCGCCAGAGGCGTTTTTTTGAAAAATTTTGCTTTTTGAAATTCTTAACAAAAAATTTTACCCGCTGCCGCCTGCGGTTTGTTTTTTAGCGGATCGCGACCGGCGGTTCGACGACATTCAGCCGGCGGCGGAAAAAAAATGAAAACAATGATTTCATTGGTGCGCCGGCATAATGAATGGCGCCGCAACTGTGTTAATTTGATCGCTTCGGAGAACGTGATGTCGCCGGCGTGTGAAAAGCTTTACGTGTCCGATTTGATGCATCGTTATGCGGAAGGCACGCCGCGCAAGCGCTATTACCGCGGTTTGGAATATATTGACCAAATTGAAGAGCTGGTTCAGGAAGAATTCAAAAAGCATTTTGGCGCCGGGTTTTGCGATGCCCGGCCGATTTCGGGGACGCTGGCCAACTATGCGGCGTTTGCCGCGATCTCTTCGCGCGGCGACAAAATTTTGTCGCTGGGGGTGGAGCATGGTTCCCATGTTTCCCATGAAAAGGCGGGCGCGGCGGGAACACTTGGATTGGAAGTGGGATGGTTGGAATATAACGATGATTGCACAATGAACGCGGAAAAATCCTGTGCCAAAATTTTGGAATATCGGCCGCGGTTTATCGTTATCGGCGGATCGGTGATTTTGTTTCCTCAGCCAATTAAAGAATTGCGCGAAGCCTGTGATAAGGTCGGCGCCAAAATCGTTTATGATGCGGCGCATGTTTTGGGATTGATTGCCGCCGGGATGTTTCAGGATCCGTTGCGGGAGGGTGCCGACATTATCACCACCTCTACCCACAAAACTTTTCCCGGACCGCAAGGAGGCATGATTTTGGGAAATGTGGGCGAAGAAACGCAAAAGAAAATTCAAGCGGCGGTGTTCCCGCAATTTTCTTCCAATCATCATTTGCATCGCTTGCCGGCGTTATATGGCGCTCTGCGAGAGATGCAGTCATTTGGCAAAGACTACGCGGTGCAAATTGTCGGCAACGCGCAGGCGTTGGCAGGCGCGCTTTGCGATCTTGGCTTCAATGTTTTGGCCAAGGAAAAAGGATTCACCCGATCGCATCAAGTGTTGATTGATTGCGGCGCGCCGGGCGCGGGCGGTGAGGCGGCGGTGCTTTTGGAGCGTGCCAATATCATTTTGAACAAAAACATCATTCCCGGCGACGGGACCAATCCCAAAAATCCGCGCGGTATTCGCATTGGCGTGCAGGAAATGACGAAGTTTGGCATGAAAGAAGATGAAATGAAACAAATTGCCGGGTTCATCAAGCGCGTGGTGTTGGACAAAGAAAATCCCGAAACCGTTGGCAAAGAAGTTGCGGCGTTCCGCGCGAATTATCAAACCGCGCATTATTGTTTTGAAAGTGGAGAGTTTGCTTTTTGAAACAATCAGTGTTATCATGGAACCACGAGCGTAGGTGTTTCTCCAAGGTTTTCTTAAATTAAAATTTTAAGTACCGGCGAGCGGGTCGCCCTACCAAAGTTTTTAAGCATTAAGCATTCGCATGAACAAGAAGTTATATGTGGGCGGCTTGCCTTACAGCACCACCCAAGACGGTTTGCAGCAAGGCTTTGCGGCCGCCGGCAATGTTGAATCGGCGATCGTGATCACCGACAAAATGTCCGGCCGTTCAAAGGGTTTCGGCTTCGTGGAATTTGCCACTGAAGAAGAAGCCGCCAAAGCCATTGAGATGTTCAACGGCCAGGAATTTGAAGGCCGCCGCATCACCGTCAGCGAAGCCCGCCCGATGGAACCGCGCGCTCCGCGCCGCGATTTCAACGACAACGGTTACGGCGACAGGTAGTCTTTGCAAAACAAAAATCTCCCCGCAGGGGGAGTTTTGTTTTCTGCGGGCGGTATGATAGAATGTTTTCGTCGATGATAAATTTAAAAAAAAGATGAATAAACAAACGGCGATTATTTTATCGGGGGCGGTTGTGATTGCCGCGATTGCCTTTGCGGTTGCGAACAATCAAAAAAATCAAGAAGAAGCGCGAGAGACAGGAATAAATAATAAGCAAGAAATAAGAGAGAACGCTTCCGTTGAGGCTAATGATGCCGATAATACAAGCAGTGCCGCACCGGCGCTTGATTCTGAATATCAAAAAATTATGAACGCAACAATGAAAACCAGTCTGGGGGAGATCAAGATCGAATTATATGGCGACAAAACTCCGATTACCGCCGGCAATTTCGCCAAGCTGGCCGAAGCCGGATTTTATGACGGCGTGAAATTTCATCGGGTGATTTCCGGATTTATGATCCAAGGCGGCGATCCTCTGACCAAGGACGATGCACAAAAAGAGTTGTGGGGCACGGGCGGCCCGGGATATAAATTCAACGACGAGCCGTTTGAGGGGCAATATGCCCGCGGCACGATTGCCATGGCCAATTCCGGTCCGAACACCAACGGGAGCCAGTTTTTCATTATGCACGCGGATTATCCCTTGCCGCCGCAGTATGTGATTTTTGGCAAAGTGCTGGAGGGGATGGAAACGGTGGACGTGATCACGGCGCTGGAAACCGACGCGCGCGACTGTCCGCTTAACCCGCCGGTGATTGAAAGCATAAACATTGAACGTTAAATTTTGAACTTTGACAAAAATACGCGTTCGTAGGGGCGGGCATTGCGCCCGCCCTTTTCATTATATTGGTTGTTTTTTTAATTAAAAATGGCTTATAAGAAATTCAGTAAATTATGAGGAGGAGATGCCATTCCCAAAAATCCAAAAAATATTATAGGCAAAATTTGTACCAAGTGCGGCAAACCCAATAATAAAAATACCAAAAGGTGCAGATTTTGCGGCAATGGGGCATTAAAGAATGGTTTTAAGGAGAGAGAAGAATAAAAAAACTCTCTCCGTTTTGATATTCAATTAGCTTAAATTTGCATAGGTGGCACCTATGTGAATCAAAATGCATAGTTACGGCTTGGATTTTTAAGTTAAAAGTGGTAGAATTTGGGGAAATGGATAAGGCAAATGGCAAAATCAGGGTGGCGGTGGCGGTGTCGGGCGGGGTGGATAGCGCGGCGGCGGCGGGGCTGTTGAAAAACAGCGGGTTTGAGGTCTTGGGGATTTTTGCGCGGCTGTCGGGAAATAAAACCGAAGATGAAGGGCGGGCGAAGGCGGTGTGCGAAAAACTGAAGATTCCTTTTCGCGTCGTTGATCTGCGCGCGGAATTTAAAAAAAGAATCATTGATAAATTTGTTGCCGACGCCAAAAAAGGATTGACGCCCAATCCGTGCATTTTTTGCAACGGGGAAATTAAGTTCGGACTATTGATGACTGCGGCGTTGAAATCCGGCGCGGATTATTTTGCCACGGGACATTATTGTCAAAATAAAATTGACAAAAACGGAATTTGTCATCTGTCCAAAGGCGCGGACAAAGAAAAGGACCAGTCTTATTTTTTGTGGCGGCTGAAACAAAAGCAATTGCAAAAAATCATTTTTCCGTTGGGAGCTTTCCAAAAAGATGAAATCAAAGAATTGGCAAAAATATGGCAGTTGCCGATAAAAAACAATTCGGAGTCGCAGGACGTTTGCTTCATTTCCGGCCAACCCGCGGATTTTTTTAAAAAACATTTGGGCGGGAATCCGGGGGATATTGTTGATGCGGACGCGAAAAAAATTATCGGGCGGCATCGCGGCCTGTGGTTTTACACCGTCGGCCAGAGAAAAGGCATCGGTCTTTCCGGCGGCCCGTTTTATGTCATTGGTAAAAATCTTGCCAAAAACCGGTTGCTGGTTTCAAAAAAAACGCCGCCGGCGGTTTTGGTCAAATTGTCAAATATCAATTGGGTTGCCGGCGCGGCGCCCGATTTGCCGGTAAAATTCAAGGCCAAAATCAGATACCGGGCCAAAGAAGCGCCGGCGGTTTTGGACAAAATCGGCAGAGATTATGTGTTGCGGTTCGCAAAACCGCAATTTGCGGCGACTCCCGGGCAGAGCGCGGGTTTTTACGTCCGCGGCGAGTTGATTGGCGGCGGCATTATCAAGTAAACGGTCCCTTTACTCTTACACCGCGTTTTTTGTGTTCGGGGCGCTTTTTATGTTATTCTGGAAGAACGATTGAGCATAATCAAGGAAAAATCCTTTTTAAACCAGTATGAAAATCATTGCCAAAAAGAAAGTTATTCCTTTTAAGGCCAAGGTTAAGGCCAAAAAACCGGTGCCGTTGCCGTCCGGAAAAACAAAACCATTGATAAAAATTGCCGACAAAATCCGCGGGAAAGTGCTCAATATCAAGGCGGTGGAAGCGGCCAAAATCGCCCCGCCGGCGGCCAAAAAAATTGCCAAAGGCGCGGCCAAAGAATCGGAATTTGAGATCAAGAAAACCAAAATCCGCGTGGTGGGAATCGGCGGCGGCGGCGGAAACATCGTTTCGGAAATCGCCGACCGGGTGAGGCGGCCATCATTTACCATTGCCAACACCGATGCGGCGGCGCTGCGCCGCGCATCAAAGAGTGTGTCGGTGTTTCAGTTCGGTGAAAACTTTACGCGCGGGCTGGGCACAGGGATGGATCCGCGCGTGGCCGAAGAGGCCGCCGCGCAGGAAAAGGAAAAAATCAAAAAAATTATGGAGGGGCAGGATTTGGTGATCATCGTGGCCTCTCTGGGCGGCGGCGCCGGATCGGGCGCCGCGCCGGTATTCGCCCAAATTTCAAAAAATTTGGGCAATCTGACCTATGGAATTTTCACTTTGCCGTTTGAATTTGAAGGCGAGAAAAAGAAGGAGATCGCCAAGGCGGCATTGGAAAAATCCAAGCCCTATTTGAATGCCTTGACTATTCTGCCCAACGAGCGGGTGTTTGAGGTGGTGCCTAAGGCAACGCCGTTTTCCAAGACGCTTTCATTTATTAATAATTCGCTTTCCGACAGTTTGGAGGGATTGATTGAAACCATTTACAGCACCGGGCTGATCAATATTGATTTTGCCGACCTGCGGGCGATTCTGCTGGGAAGCGGGAAAATGGCGTTTTTAAACACGGTGGCGCTGAAAAAAGGCGAAGAAACGGGCGTGGATGTTTTTGAGAAAGTTTTTTCTTCTCCGCTGTATCCTTATGGCATTGAAAAAGCGCGCGGGCTATTGTTGAACATCGTGGCGCAAAAAGATTTAAAGCTCGCCGAAGTGAACAAGATTCTCACCGGCGCGGCCAAAAGGATCAATAAGGATGCCCGGATTATTTTTGGCGTTGGCCATGAAGGCGCGCGCGAAAGTTCAATAAGGGTGACAATTTTGGCCACCGGATGCGTTTATGCCGGCGCCGGAAACGGAAACGGCGATGATGGCAATGACAAGGAATCTTTGATTGCTCCGCCCCCGGCACCGCGGGCGCCGAGAAAAGCGGCGGTTTTGCCGCCAAAACCGGCAAAACCGGTAAAACCGGCCAAATCCGCTAAACCGGCAAAACCGGTAAAACCTGCCGCGGCTTTGCGGAAGAGCAAATCCGCACCGGCAAAATTGAAAAAAGTGGCGGTGAAAATCAAGTCGTTGCCGCCCGCCGCAAAGGAGCCGCAATCCGCACCGGTAAAACAAGTCCGGGACGAGGCCGGCCGGCAGAGCGGTCAAGGTATTGACGATCAATTTGCCCCACCGGAAAGAAAAAACGCCCTGCAGGTGAAAAAAGAGATTGAGATGGAAGAAAGAGCGATGCTGGAACAGGAGAAGGCCTGGGAGGTGCCGGCGTTCTTGCGAAAACAGAAGAAAAATCAAAATTGAAAAATCAAAAATTAAAATGACAATTTAAAATATAAAATTAAATGATTTTCTTTGAATTATGAAATGCTTTGTATTTTGGGGTCTATCCCCTGTGTAATCGCAGGGGTTAGACCCCTTCAATAGCATTTGAATTTAAGAGTTTCGTAATTCAAAGCAGTTTTAAAATTTATCAATTTTTAATTTTGCATTGCAATTTTGATTTTGATGTTTCAGTTTTAAATTTTTTATGTTTGATTTGATTATTATCGGTGCCGGACCGGCCGGAATGACTGCCGGAATCTACGCGGCGCGCGCCAAGTTGGAAACGCTGGTGATTGCCGGCGAGTTCGGCGGATGGATCGCGCGCGAAAACGTGGAAATTGAAAATTATCCCGGATTTGAAAAAGTTTCGGGCAAGGAGCTGATCGGCCGCTTCAAAAGTCATCTGGAATCTTTTGGCGTCCGAACAAAGATGGCCGAAGTTTTTGAGTTGAAAAAAGGGGACGGTATTTTTGAGGTTTCGGCCGGCGAAGAAAAGTTTTCGGCCAAAGCGCTGATCGTTGCTACTGGCGCCAGTCCGCGGCCGGCCGGAATTCCGGGGGAAAAAGATTTCTTGGGCAAGGGCGTTTGTTATTGCGCGACGTGCGACGGGCCGCTGTTTGCCAAAAAAGACGTGGCGGTGATCGGCGGCGGCAACGCGGCGTTTGACGCGGCGCGGTTTCTGGCCAAATTCGCCGGCAAAATTTATGTTTTGGAAAAAGGCAAAGAAGTTTCGGCCGACGCGGCCGGCCGGGAGGCACTGGAACAAACCGGCAAAGCCCGGATAATTGCCAATGCGCGAATCACGAAGATCGGCGGCGATAACTTTGTCAAAAACGTTGCTTATTATGATGCCGGCGATCCCGAAAAAAAGGAAATCATTTTGCCGGTGGCCGGAATTTTTGTGAAAGCCGGCAATTCGCCGGCCGCGGAATTTTTGGGCAGTCTGGTTGATTTGGACGAAAAGGGCCAGATAAAAGTTGATCCTGGAACCAATCGGACCAAAACCGAAGGTTTGTTTGCCGCCGGCGACGTGACCGACGCCAAATACAAGCAAATAGTGATTGCTGCCGGCCAAGGCGCCGCCGCCGCGCTTTCCGCCGACGCCTATTTGCGCCGTCTTTAATCTTTTTGCTGAGGCTATAATTGCAATACAAAAATAATTTAAAGATGGCAAAAAAAGAGATCGGTTTAGTGAGCGGTGGCGTGTGCGTAAAAGGGAAAATTAATTTTAAATTTATATTAGACCTACTGCGTAAATATTTCCGCGACGAAATTTTCAGATTTCGCGCGAGCCGAATGAGGAGTGAGGAGGCATATTGGCTAAATATGCCGACGATTGACGAATTCGGTGTAGCCGAAATATGGAAATTGCAGTAGGAAATATTTACGCAGTAGGTCTATTTAATGCTTGCTTGATGCATATAAATATACAGCTCAAAAATTATGGCGGCGGATAAATATAAAATCAAGAAAGTCAGGGCGCGGGAAATTTTGGATTCAAGGGGGAATCCGACATTGGAGGTTTGCGTCTTGACCGGGGCGGGCGAGTTTTGCGCCGGCGTGCCGTCGGGCGCGTCCACAGGCGCGGGCGAGGCGGTGGAATTGCGGGACGGCGGCGAAAAATTCGGCGGATTGGGAGTCGCCAAAGCCGCGGCCAATGTCAACGGCGTGATCAATCCCGAAATTATCGGGATGGATTGCCGCGATCAGGAGGTGGCGGACGGAAAAATGCGCGAAATTGACGCCACGCCGAATAAAAGCCGCTTGGGCGCCAATGCAATGTGCGGGGTGTCGCTGGCGTGCGCGCGCGCCGCGGCGGGCGCGCAAAAGAAACCGCTCTACGAACACATCGCCAAGTTGGCAAAGAACAAGAAGATCGTTTTGCCCAAGCCGTGCTTTAACGTTATCAACGGCGGCGCGCACGCGGGCAACGATTTGGATTTTCAGGAATTTATGGTTTGCCCGCAAGCTCAAAATTTCGGCGATAATCTGCGCCTCGGCGCGGAAATTTACCGGCAATTGAAAAAAGATTTGGCGGCCGAATACGGCAAGTCAAGCGTGAATTTGGGCGATGAGGGGGGATTCGCGCCGCCGTTGAAAACTCCCAAGGAGGCGCTGGACTGTTTGTGCGGCGCGATCGCGATCGTGTCGCCCGAGGTGCCGGTGAAATTCATCATTGATGTCGCTTCCACCCAATTTTTTGACGGCGGCCGGTATCAGACCAATTTCGGCGGTTTTGATGCCAACGGATTGGCGCAATTCTATTCAGGGATGATTTCGCAATTTCCGCAGATTGCCGGCTTGGAGGATCCGTTCGCGGAAAACGATTGGGACGGCTGGCGAGGGTTCGGTTTTTCAGGATTGAAGATCGGTGATGATTTGCTGGTGACCAATCCCGCGCGGATGAGGGAGGCCGAAGAAAAGAAGGCGTGCAACGCCATGATTTTGAAAATCAACCAGATTGGCACGGTGAGCGAGGCGCTGGAAGCCGCGGCGCTGGCGAAAAGCTACGGCTGGAAGATAGTCGTCTCCCACAGGAGCGGTGAAACCAACGATGACTTCATCGCCGATTTTGCCGTGGGCATCGGCGCGGATTTTATTAAAACCGGCGCGCCGGCCCGGGGTGAACGCTTGGCAAAGTATAATCGCCTCGCAAAAATTGAGGAAGAAATCAATGGGCAATAACTATGATAATTTATGAATTTTCCAATAAATAAATCAATGAGATTATTTAAACACTCATTTGGCTTAATTTTAATTTTCTTTGCCGGTATTGTCGGAGCTCAATGTCAGACCGAAAAAAGTGTTTTAAATGGCGGTAGTTCGTCGGTTGAAATTTATCCGTGTCTTGAGAAATCGCCAATAGAGGGAGTAATAAATGGGGTTTCAATGATTTTGGTTATTGCTTTTTGTATTATTATAATGCTTATTGTGGCCAGATTGATCCAAAAACATAGTGCGGGGAAACTGCCTGGTTGTCTAATATGGATTGTTGTATTATTTTTAATTGCGCAAGCAATAAGATTGTCTTATTAAGGCATGGGAGAAGCGCTTGGAAGTAAGAAAATCGTCTGGTGAAAATTGAAGAGGAAATTATTGGCAAATAATCATGTATAAAATCGTTTTACTGCGGCACGGAGAATCCATATGGAACAAGAAAAACCGGTTTACCGGCTGGGTTGATGTCGAATTGTCGGAACGGGGCGTCCAAGAGGCAAATGAAGCGGGAAAAATCCTTAAAAACGAAGGGTATGTTTTTGATTTGGTGTTTACTTCGGTGTTGAAGCGGGCGATTGACACTACCGCCATCGTTCTGCGGGAAATGGGTTCGGCCGAGATTGAAACGAAATGCGCCTGGCAATTAAACGAGCGGCATTATGGGGCCTTGCAAGGTTTGAATAAGGGCGAGATGGCGGCAAAATACGGCGAAGAACAGGTGCGGATATGGCGGCGCAGTTATGGCGTCCGGCCGCCGGAGATGGAAGAAGAAGATTACCGCCGGCAAAACGAACTGGAAATTTTTAGATCCGTGCCGGTTTATCAAATGCCGCGGACCGAATCATTGAGCGATACCTATGGCCGCGCAATAGATTATTGGAATTCAGATATCGCGCCGGCGATAAAAAGCGGCAAAAAAATTCTGATCTCGGCGCATGGCAACAGCTTGCGCGCGCTGGTCAAATATCTGGACAACATCGACGATAAGGAAATCTCGGAACTGAACATCCCCACCGGCGCGCCACTGGTCTATGAATTGGACGATGATTTGAAGCCGATAAAACACTATTATTTGGGCGACCAAGATGCAATCGCGCGCCGGATTGACGCGGTAAAAAACCAATACAAAACTTAAAATTTAAATAATATTCTGATATTCTGCAGAATATCAGAATGTAAATACAAATACTTGTTTTAATTTTTGAAATTGGTAGAATGAAGAGCATAGTTTAGTCGGTAAAATAATAAAAAAATATGGCAAAATACCAGGTGAACAAAGACAAGTGTTTGGGATGCTTTATTTGCACCGTGAACTGTCCGGCGGGAATGGCGCAGGATGACGACGCCAAGGCCAAGGTGGTGGATTCCGACGCGGTGGAAAATTGCGGCGGCGAGAGCGTCTGCCCCCACGGCGTGATTGAAAAAGCGGAAGAATAACTCTTGGAAGCAAAAACGCCCGGCGGGGCGTTTTTGTGTTTGACTTTGGCCATAATTTTGGATATTTTGGAAATATCAGAAACACAACGGCGTGTAATATGGTTGGTTCATAACGATGATGTTACCCGTGAGCGGGTTTTTTGTTTGTGTTTGACAATGGTTGCAGGCCGGCTATAATTTCATTGTTTTTGATTTGAATTATGAATATATAGTCATTGCGATAATTAAAAATTAAAAAAATTCCTATGGTTAATTGGACAAAAAAGGTGCAGGACCGGATTGCCAAGGTGCCGGTGCGCGGCGGGCGGTCGGCAAAAGAAATCAAAAACGGGTTTGACGATTTGGCGTTTGTTCCGGCGCAATTGGCGAAATGCCCCGTGGATTATTTTAAGGAAAAAATTTCTTCCAAAACGATTTTGGGAAAAAACAGTTCCCGGGCGGTGGAAATTGAAACGCCGATATTGATTGCGGCGATGTCGTTTGGCGCGCTGTCAAAAAACGCCAAAATCGCGCTGGCGAAAGGGTCGGCGCGGGCCGGCACCGTTGCCAATACCGGCGAGGGCGGAATGTTGCCCGAAGAGCGGCAATTTGCCGATAAATTGACAATTCAATACAGCACGGGCCGGTTCGGCATTGGCGAGGAAGTCTTGAAGAAGGCCGATATCATTGAAATTAAAATCGGCCAAGGGGCCAAAGGCGGCCAGGGCGGGCTTTTGCAAAAAGAAAAACTTACCCCCGAGGTGGCGGCGGCTAGGGGCGTGAAAATGGGGCGGGATGTCCATTCGCCGGCGCATCACTGCGATATTAAAAATGCCGGTGATCTGAAGGCCAAAGTTGATTGGTTGCGCGGACTGTCGGGCGGCGTGCCGATTGCGGTCAAATTGGCGGCGGGCGATATCAAAAAAGATGTTGCCATTGCCGTCAAGGCAAATCCCGATATCATTGTCGTTGACGGCGGGTGGGGCGGCACGGGCGCCGCGCCGGAAGTGATGCTGGACGAAACGGGCATTCCGGCTTTGCCGGCGCTGGTTGCCGCGCGTGAAATTTTGGACGGCATGGAGGCGAAGCAGGAATTGTGGATCGGCGGCGGATTTTACACCGGCGGCGATGTGGCCAAGGCACTGGCGCTGGGCGCGGACGCCGTATTTATGGGGTCGGCGATGCTGGCGGCGCTGGGATGCGTGGGGTGCAATTTATGTTATACCGGCCAATGTCCCAAGGGGGTGGCCACGCAGGATCCCGAATTGGCGAAAAATATTGATGTTGAAGCGGCGGCCAATAATGTTGCCAACTTTATCAAACACTGCAATGAAGAAATCAAAATGATTGCCGGCGCCACCGGCCATAACGATATCCACAATCTCAACAAAGACGACCTGCGTTCTCTGACCGCCGAAGTCTCTCAAATCACCAGCGTCAAATCCGCCGGTGAATAATCCAGGGGAAAATAAGTGGAAGTCAAACCTCCACTATCCCTTTATCTCTTCTCTTATCCGCTACCTCCGATCGTTTTATTTTTGTTTTATTTGAATCAAACGCAGTTGGGTGAGGAGAAATCTTCACCTTTTAATTTTGGAAATGCGCCCCGCATTTTTTGTTTTTTGGGGGGATATTTGGTAAAATGGGCGAATATGATCAGTTTGTTTTGTGAATGGTATTTTTTGGAGGTACCGCAAAAGATCAAAAAAATCTGGGGGAATTATTTGTGGTTTTTTTCGCGCTATTTTGCGGTTCCCGATTTGGTGCGGGAGTTTTTTGCGCCGTGGAAGGGGCTGGTTTTTCGCCGTGAAAAGCGAGGGATTGATTTTGGCGACATATTTTCGGTGATGTTTGGCAACTTGATTTCAAGGATTCTGGGCGCGACGGTGAGATTGCTTTTCTTGATTTTCGGTTTGGCGGCAGAAACGGCGGTTTTTTTAGCCGGAATTTTAACCTATGCGGGCTGGGTGTTTTTAATTCCGGCGATTATTTTTTTCTTTTTTAAGGGGTTGACACTACTGCGATGAAAAATCCAGACCAAATCATCACATTAAAGGCGGTGGATTATGTCCGATTGATATCGCCAGGATTTTTGGCGCCGGCAAAATGGGCAACGCTGGCGGTTTGGACGGCGGCGGGCGCGGTGCTGTCAATCTGCTCTTTCCCAATCGGTCAAAAAATCGCGGCGGCGATTTTGGGCGCGCCGCCGGCGGTTGATCGCGGTTTGTTTTCGGGATTGTTTCTGGTCGGAATTTCTCTGTGGTCGCTGTGCATTTTACTGGCGGCATTCATGCGGCAAAAATTGATGCGCCTGGGGCGCAATTTTGGCAAAAACGGCGCGGCGCCGGGAAATTTTCTGGAATATTTTGATTTTGATGCGGCTAAAATTTACAAAAAAACACTTTCTTACCCTCATCTGCCTTTTGACAGATTGCTCTTGTATTGCATTTTATCCGGCGCCGATTTGTCTTTTACATTGGCGCGATTGCAGATTCCAAAAAATGACTTGAGAAAAAAATTGCTGGCGGCGATGAAAGAGGGCTCAAAATCATTTTCGCACGATGGCAGTGCCGCAATCAAGAATTCAAACGAAGAACGGCGCCGGGAAATTTTTGAGGCGGCACGGGCGATTGCTTTTGAAACCGGAAATTCAAAAATTACCTTCTATGCATTGTTTTTGGCGTTGGCGGAGCGCGATGCCGATTTTCAGAAAACGATGGATATGCTGGAACTGGCAAAAGAAGATGTTGCCGACGTGGTTTTGTGGCAGGCGCGGCGGCAAACCTACCGCGATTTTCGTAAAAAATTTTGGGAACGGGATAATTTGAGAAGAGCGTTGGCGGCCAGCCCTGTAAAGATGGCGGTGGGCGGATACACTGTGCTTTTGGACCAATATTCCCATGACATTGGGCTCACCAATCCGTTGCGCCAGGGGGGCGTGGTTTTGCATACGCGCCAGATAAAACAATTGGAGGAGGCGCTGATTAAACGGCGGGGCGGCGGTATCTTGCTGGTGGGCGAAAGCGGCAGTGGCAGAAAGAGTATCGTTTATAATTTTGCCAATCGCGTCGCGGGCGAGGAAGGCCCGGCCGCCTTGAAAATGTTGAGAATTTTGGAAGTTGATATGGCGGCGCTGATCGGCAACAATCCCGACAAGGCGGTGCTGGCCGCGGTATTGGACGGGATTTTCGCGGAAGCGATTCGGGCGCGGAACGTGGTATTGATCATTCCGCAGATCAACAATTATATCGGCCGCGGCCACGGCGGTGATGCCGTGGCGACGATTGATATCAGCGGCGTTATCGGCACATATTTAAAACGGCCGGGATTTCGCCTGATCGGCATTACCGATTATGAAGGATTGCACCGGTCGATTGAGCGAGCCGGCGAAATTGCGGGGCGGTTCACCAAAATTGAAGTGGGGCGGGTTTCCGTCGCCGACACGATGAGGGTGCTCAAAGAAGAAGGATTGCGCCGGGAGAAAGATTCCAATATCTTTATTCCTTATGCGAGCTTGAAGGAAGTGGCCAAGCTTTGCGATTATTTTCAAGGTGATATGGCGTTTCCGCAAAAAGCCGTCAATCTTTTGGATGATTTGATCGCCAACAAGGTAAACTGCGGCGGTAAAAAAGCAAAAATCATTTTACCGGCGGACGTGGACGAATATTTCTCCCACAAATATCAGGTTCCCGCCGGCGCGGCCGGACGGCAGGAAAAGAATATCTTGGTTAATTTGGAAGAACGCATCCATGAAGGATTGATCAATCAGAAAGAAGCGGTGGAAGAATTGGCCAATGCGATGCGCCGTGCCCGCGCGGAGATTAAAAAACGCCGGCGCACCATCGGCAATTTCCTGTTTTTGGGCCCCACGGGGGTGGGTAAGACTGAAACCGCCAAACAGCTGGCCAAGGTCTATTTCGGTTCGGAAAAGAATATGATCCGTCTGAATATGTCCGAATACCAGACGATGGAGTCAATGGAAAAATTAATCGGCGGTGCGGCGGGTCCGGGGGTTTTGACCACCGCGGTGCGCAACAGTCCTTTTTCCATGGTTTTGATTGATGAGATTGAAAAAGCCAATTCGGGACTGTTGAATATCTTTTTGAATATTTTTGACGAAGGGGAAATGAGCGACGGGATGGGGAGAACAATTGATTTCAAACACACGATTATTATTGCCACTTCCAATGCCGGCGCCGAATTCATCAAAGAGGCGATTGAAAAGAGAGTGCCGCTGGACGGCGATTTTAAAGAATCGTTTATTGATCGTATTTTGCGGGAAGGGGTGTTCGCGCCCGAATTTATCAATCGATTTGATGCGGTGGCGCTCTATCGTCCGCTGAACGTTGCGGAAAGCAAGCAGGTGGTGAAGTTGATGCTCAAAGAAATTCAGAAAGGGTTGGCGGCCAAAGGGATTGTTTTCCGAATTACCGATGATTTGGCCGGAGCATTGGCCGGCGTTGGTTTTGATCCGGTTTTCGGCGGCCGGGCGATGCGCCGCGCGATTCAAAACAAAGTGGAAAATGCGATTGCTTCCGGGCTACTGTCGGGATCGGTCAAACCCGGAGACACCATTTCGATCAATTTTCGGACATGGCAAATTGAAACTGAAGCTCCGGAAAAATGAAAAATAAGGCCAGCAAAAAAATCAAATTGCCGCTCCCGATTGCCTTTATCGCGATGGGAGGCTGTTTTTTAGCCGTTTTTGGCTTGATTTTGGCTCAGGGATCGCAAATTTGTCCGCCCGGAGAAGTTTCCGGATGTAAAATTTGCAATTCTTCGGGAACGGACTGGATAAATGACAATTTAAAGTGTGCCGGCGGAAAAATATGCGTTGATGGCGAATGCGTCGCCAATTGTCGCAACGAGTGTTCTGTCGCGGGATTGAAGGAATGCCGGGGGCAAGGATATTGCGTGTGCGTAAAAAGCGAAAGCACCGGATGTTTGTACTGGTCAAACGTTTTTTCTTGTCCCGGCGGTCAAAATTGCGTGGCGGGAATCTGTATAAAAGGCGTCGCCGATGATTCGGCAAAATTGATTTTGAGCGGATTATCTCCTTCAGGCGCGTTACAAAACGAAAAGATTTCCTTGAACGTTTCAACCAATCGCACCGCGAACTGCCGCTATGATATCGTTGAACAAGATTTTGATTTGATGCGGGGTCAATTCAAAACTTTGAATTATTTTTCACACATTGAGCCGATAACTTTGCAGAAATCCGGCCAATTTGTTTTTTATGTTAAATGCCGCGACAAGGACGGCAATATCGGTTCGGGAAACATCAGCTTTGAATATTCTCTCCGGCAAAACTCCGTCAATTCCAATGAAAAAATTTCCGACGGCAAACTTCAGATTATTGATCCCGCGCCGGCCGAAAAAACACCGCCGGCGATTTCGGAACCGAAACCCCTTGGAAAAATTGAAAACGGAGAAATGGAAATTTCGGTGGCCACCGACAGAGTGGCTCAATGCAATTATGACGTTTTCGATACCGACTATGATTCAATGGAAAATTCCATGATTGCCGATGCCGCGGGAAGAATCCACTACCATAAAATCACTTTGTCTCTACCGGGAAAATATGTTTATTACGTCCGTTGCCGCGATAATGACGGCAATAAAAATTCGGCTTCGGTAAAAATTGATTTTGAGTTTGAGGATGTTCAAAGCGTCTCTTCGGAAAACGGCGACCGCCTGCTGGCATTGGAAAATTTATCGCCGCGGGGCGCAATTTATCAAAATGAAGCGGTTTTGATGCTGTCAACCGGCGAAGATTCCGAATGCCGCTATTCGCTTGAAGACGCGGAATTTGAAAAAATGCCCGAGCTTTTTGACACCCAGGACAGGCAGTTGCATGAGGTTCAGATTTTTCTGGAAAATTACGGCAATTATCATTATTTTGTGCGATGCCGGAGCCGAAACGATGCGGAGAGAGAGGCGTTTGCGCTGATTGATTTTGAATATCGCGATCCGAAAATGTCTTTAGCGTCTGTGCCGGCAAATTCTTGCGAGCAGTATTCTTTGAATCAAGGCGATGGTACCTGCGATAACGAGGAAAATTGCGTTTGCGATCCCGACTGCGCGGAAATTTATGAATACGATCCCGATTGCGATCACGTTGCAGTTGAGAAAAAAGGCGGAGGATTTGCTCTTTGGCCGGTGATCGTTGCCTTGGCCGTTTTTGGATTTTTGTTTGCCGGCGCGCTTCTTGCCGGAAAGAAAATGAAGAAAAAAAATACCGGCGACAAACCGTTTCCGCCGGCGGCGGAGGAAGAAGACGAAAGTCGTTATTTAAATTAAGGATTTGTGATTTTGTGTTATAATTCCAGATTGCGAATAGTCATAAATTCAAATACTAATTAATGGCAAATAAAAACAAAAGCGTGAATAGATTCGCATTTCTACTGCCCGCGGCGTGCGCTTGTCTGTCTTTGTATCTTTTTTCGCCGGCAGATGTTGCGCTTGCGGCCGCGGCTCCCAAGTATGTTGTTGTTCACGCGTGGAATCCCGGAGCCGATAATCCGAATTATTTCAAGGGATGTTCAACGCAATGGATCAAACCGATACTGGATGCGATCGGAAAAAGGGGAAACGGAGCGGTTCAACTGGGAATTTCGGACGTGATATACGCTTTGAATACCGATGACGCGGAAATTCAATCTTGCTTGGATAATTTTTTCAGTTCTTCCGAACAATACAATGTTCCCTTTATGTTGCATATTGACACGGAGCGCTTTTGGGATTCTCGGCCGGATTTATGGAACTGGTTTGACCCGGCGGCGTCGGGCTACAATCCGGCAAATATTGATAATGTTGAATGGAGCGGCTGGAACAAGGGGGCTAAAGAGTCGTTCATCAATTGGGGTTATCCGATAAAATTGCCCCCCAAGCCTTGCTATGAAAGTCCGGCGGTCAAGCGGGTCGTTGAGAATAAATTTAGCATTATCTCCGATAAAATAAACGAATGGCGCAAAAAACTGGCGGATGAAGACAGGGAGTATCTGTTTTTGGGGGTTAACTTGGGATGGGAGACCGGGATTGATGATTATCGCAGTGCCAATTGGGCGACCGCGCCCTATAAATATCAATTGGGCTATAACGCGCTTTCAAAAAAAGGATTCAGTGCCGCCAACCCTCCCGCCGATATAAACTCGGAGCTGGTAAAAGTTGTCGCCGATTTCAATAAATTTCGGGCCAAGCTTTTGTATGATCGCGGCATTCCCAAAGATAAGATATTTACCCATTCCTGGGCGGCGGACGATAAAATTCCTCTTGGTTCAAGCGGTTATACCCAAAACGGTCCGATTTCAAGCGCAAAAAACGACTACAGTATTTTGGGAGTGAGCTTATATCCGCCCTCGTATAATACAAATCGGGTAAAAAATGAGATTGGAACGGCGCCTTGGGCGCTTATTGAATCTCCTCCGGGCGCGATATTGACCGCGCCGGCAGGTTATTTAAGCGTCAAGGATTGGCTTAATTTCGGTAATTGCAAATTGGCGGTAGTTTACGGATTGAGCGCATCTCAATCCAATACCTTGCCTCAGATACGCCAGCTGGCAACGCTATTGCCGGATAGTGGCAATCCGATTGGATTTTTTGATCATGCCGATTGCAACTATGCCGGCGGCTGGATTTGCGATAGGGACGATTATGGTCGTTCTCTCAAAGTTAAAATTTTTGCCGATGGCGCTATCGGGCAAGGGTCATTGATCGGCACGGTGTCCGCCGATATGAATCGTGAAAATGCGGTGGCCGGGTTATGCGGGGGCAATGGCAAACACGGATTTAATTTTCCGATGCCTGCTTCCCTTAAAGACGGCAAAAGCCACAGTATTTATGTTTACGGGGAAGACTTTCCATCGGGAAATAATGTGTTGCTCGGGGTGTCCAATTCAAGTGCGAATTCATTGACAATAACTTGCGCCGCTCCCCGGTTTTGCCCGCCGGGTTCGGCGAATGGTTGCAAGGTTTGCGATTCCGCCGGTAGCGCTTGGATAGATACCGATTCCAAATGCCAAAGCGGCCAGATTTGTTCAAACGGCGTTTGCCAAAATGTTTGCGTTCCGAAAACTTGCGCCGGTATGGGTTATTCCTGCGGGAGTCAAAGCGACGGTTGCGGAGGGGTGTTAAATTGCGGTACTTGCGCGCCGGGCAAAGCTTGTTCCCGCGGGGGATGCGTTTCCAATTGCGCTTCCCATGCTTATAAAAAATGTTCGGAGGGCAATTTGTATTGGTATAATTCTTGCAACAATAAAGAAGAATTGGCGCATAATTGCAAGATATTGAAAATTTCAGATTATCGTTGCAAAGGCCAAGTGCTCCAAAAGAAAATTATCACCGGTGATTGCGCCAATGATGCTTGCATTGTCAATCCGGCATGGACCGATGCCGCGGATTGTTCCGCCGACGGCAAGATTTGCGAAAATGGCGCGTGCATTGTTTCGGAAGCCGTGCCGAAGAATCAAGTTTGCACGCCCAAAGAGGTTTCCGGATGCAGAATTTGCAATATGGCGGGCACGGATTGGATCAATGACAATTTGAAATGCGCCAATGGAGAAATGTGTATTGCCGGCGAGTGCGTTTCGGGTTGTACCGATCGCATAGTTAAAAAATGCGCCGGCGATGAACTCTATCAATATAATTCTTGCAACGGAGAGGAATATCTGGCGCAAGATTGTGCCGCCGAGGAAAAAATATGTCAAAATGGCGCTTGCGTTTCCGCGGCCGACGGCACGGTTGAGCCAAAAAACTCGGCGCCGGCGGCGCGCGCCGAGATTCTGCAAAAAATTGCCGAGATCAAGCAATTGTTGGCACAATTAATCGCCCAGCTCATTGCCGAACTGCAAAGGCAATTGGCGCCGGGGCAATAGACACAGTTTTCGTTTGGGTGATTTCAAATAAATGAAAATTATTGAAAAATTAAAAGTGGCGGGATTGAGGGGCCGCAGCGGTGTGATGGCAAATAGCCGAAGACATACCGGCCGGCGGCGACGGATCTCGTCCGGACGCGAGAAATTTGTTTTTATTATGATTTAGACTAGTTGCATAATTAAATAAATATTATGAATAAAATTATTTTTTCAATCTTATTTGGGGTTGCCGGTTTGTTATTCTGCTTGTCTGCCGCCGCCGCTGATCAATTAACGCTGAAATTTTTGGGTACCGGCTATCCGAACTATGCGTCATGGAGCAGTTATGGCCGGCAACTGGCATCGTTGCTTGTGAGTTCCGATATGGTTATTGACTTTTCGTGTTGGTCAAATTTATCTTCCAATCGGGGCACTTGCGGCGTGGCGCGGTTGAACCAGTATGGAGTTGATAAAAATCAAATTAATTATGTTTTAATCACGCATCATCATTTGGACCATTTTGATCCGGCGGAGATAGCCAAGCTTGCGCAATCCCGAACCAGTAGCCAAAAATTGACGGTTTATGGAGGAATCACCGTTACTCGCCAAATGAATGATTATCTAACCGCTAACGGCAAACAAGGGCTTGTGAATGTGGTTCATTTTGAATCTTTTTCTCCAACACAAATCGGTCCGTATCTTGTAACGCCTCTGCCCGCGAATCATGATTATCCCGTCAACGAACCTTATGTTTACATAATTAAATATGGGGGTAAGCAGTTTTTATATGGGACTGATTCCGGAACCATTGCTGGGGATTCATTATCACACATTTACTCGCAAAAACTTGATTTGGTGATACGCGAAAGGGGATTAACCTCCGGTGCCGATTACAGCCATATGGACAAGGCAAAGATTGCGGCGGAGCGCGCCGATTGGATCAGCCATGGAGTGATTGCCGAAGAGACAACTTATGCCCTTACTCATTTGGCTTATTGCGCGAAAGGAGTATGCCCGATCCCTTCGGGAACTCTTGATTTAGGCGACGGTGCCGTTTTAACCCTGCCGGTTTGCTCTCCCAAGACCTGCTCGGCCTTGGGATACAATTGCGGCACCGTTGGCGACGGTTGCGGCGGCACACTCAATTGCGGCACTTGCGCGGCCGGTATGGCCTGTAAAGATGGCGCGTGCACGGTGCCGGCAGAATGCTTGAGCCACGCAGAAAAAAGATATTATGAAAACAAGCTTTATTGGTACAAATCCTGCGGCATCAGGGAGGAAAGAGTCAAGATGTGCACTCCGGGCGCAATCAATGGATGTGCGGCGTGCAGTGCGGACGGATTTGATTTGATTGATGATGATTCAAAATGCCCGGACGGCAAAAAATGTTTTCAAAGCGGTTGTGTGGCGTCGATAACGCAAGGCTTGCCGCTGGCCGTAGTGCTGAAGTCCGCGGTTAACAATAAATATGTCTGCGCGGAAAGTATCGGTGCCGAACCGCTTATTGCCAACCGCCATTGGGCAAGCACTTGGGAAACTTTCGATTTATTGCCGCAAAGCGATGGAACGGTGGCTTTTAGGTCGCAGGCGAACAACAAATATGTGACCGCCGCAAATGCCGGCGCCAGTCCGCTCATCGCCAGTCGTGATGCGATCAGTGTGTGGGAAAAATTTGCGATTGTCAGCGCCGGTTCCAATTATGTTTCGTTCAAATTGCCAGCGAACAACAAATATGTGACGGCGGAAAACGCCGGCGCCAGTCCGCTCATCGCCAGCCGTGATGCGATCAGCGTGTGGGAAAAATTTGCGATTATTCCGTTAACGACCCAATATTGCCAAAATCAGTGCTCGTCAAGCGGGGATAGGCGATGCGGAGGCGACGGTTACCAAATCTGCCAAGACGGAAACGGCGACGGATGTTTGGAGTGGGGCGCGGCGATAGTATGTCCGTCGGGAGAGAATTGTATCAATGGAACATGCGCCAAATCAAAAGCATGTATTGCCGGCGCAGTTTCCGGTTGTAGGGTGTGCGATAATAACGGCTTGGTATGGGTTGATACGGATTCCAGATGCAGTAGTGGCCAGGTTTGCGTGGCCGGTATTTGCCAATCCGCTTGCGCCCCCAAGACCTGCCTGGATCTGGGATACGATTGTGGTACTGCCAGCGACGGTTGCGGCGGCACGCTAAATTGCGGCGCTTGTGCGGCGGGCAAGATTTGCGAAAATGGCGCGTGCATTGTTTCGGAAGCCGTGCCGAAGAATCAAGTTTGCACGCCCAAAGAGGTTTCCGGATGCAGAATTTGCAATATGGCGGGCACGGATTGGATCAATGACAATTTGAAATGCGCCAATGGAGAAATGTGTATTGCCGGCGAGTGCGTTTCGGGTTGTACCGATCGCATAGTTAAAAAATGCGCCGGCGATGAACTCTATCAATATAATTCTTGCAACGGAGAGGAATATCTGGCGCAAGATTGTGCCGCCGAGGAAAAAATATGTCAAAATGGCGCTTGCGTTTCCGCGGCCGACGGCACGGTTGAGCCAAAAAACTCGGCGCCGGCGGCGCGCGCCGAGATTCTGCAAAAAATTGCCGAGATCAAGCAATTGTTGGCACAATTAATCGCCCAGCTCATTGCCGAACTGCAAAGGCAATTGGCGCCGGGGTATTGAAAGCCATTCTTGTTGGTATGATTTGAAACAGAGTGTATAATGGGACTATTGTTTGCGAATAAAGATAAAATGAGAGCGTTGAATAATTGACAAAATTATCAAATTTGAAAAAAATTTAAACGCAGATAATGCTTGAATTGGCGGAATTCAACAATTATTCAACACTCTAAAAATATGGAAATCATTGAAAAATTAAAACAAGCGAATTTGAGGGGTCGCGGCGGCGCGGGGTTTCCTGCGTGGCAAAAGTGGCAGATGGTAAAAGATGCGCCGGGCGAAACCAAATATGTTGTTTGCAATGTGTCCGAAGGCGAGCCGGCGGTGGCCAAGGACGGCCACATTCTGGAAAAATGGCCCGATATTGTGGTTGAGGGGATTGAATTGGCGATGAATGAAGCGGGAGCAAAAAAGGGTTATTTATATTTGCGCCGGGATTATTTTGATAAGTTTAAAAATGCGCTGGCCGAAATTATCGGTGCGCGGGCGATAGAAATCATCCGCGAGCCGGGCGGGTATTTGGGCGGCGAAGAAACCGCGCTGTTGGATTCCATTGAAGGCAAGCCGTGCGAGCCGCGGATCAAGCCGCCGTTTCCGCCGCAAGCGGGTCTTTGGGGCCGTCCCACTTTGATCAATAATTTGGAGACCTTGTATTTTGCGGCAAGGATTGTCCGCGGCGAATATAAAAACACCCGATTTTACACCATTGCCGGCGATTGCGCCGGCCCGGGAGTTTTTGAACGGGGCGATGGTTTGACAATTAAGGAAATTTTGGAAAAAACCGGCAATCTGCCCGGGGGCGAATTTTTTGTCCAAGCCGGGGGCGGCGCCAGCGGCACCATTATGATGTCGGATGAATTGGAGGTTCCCTTGTCCGGCGCGGGATCAATCGTGATCTATGACAAAGCCAAAACCGATCCGCGGCGATTGGGGTTGAAATGGATAAATTTTTTCATCGCCGAAAATTGCGGCAAGTGCGTTCCCTGCCGCGAAGGCGTTTTGCGCCTGCGCGAGATTTTTTCAAAAGAGCCGCTTGACATTGCCCGGGCGCAAGGTATCGTCAAATTACTGGCCGCCGCCAGCTTTTGCCCCTTCGGCAAAGGCGTGGCAAACTCGTTTGGCAGTTTGATTGCAAAATTAATGGAAAAATCGTGAAATCGCGGGAAAACAATTAGGCCTTTATCGATGGCCATAACTTAAACTTTGTTCTGCAATGGTTAGAGCATTGCAGAACATTGTAAGAGAACTTTGCAATGCTCTAACCATTGCAATATTTGGTGGGCGAACTTTAAATATCATATTGTATGAGTTTAAGAGTTGAGCCATATACTGTTGGTGACTTTGTTCATATTTATAATCGGGGTGTCAAAAAAGAGCCGATTTTTTTGGGCAAATCTGATTATTGGCGATTTTTGTGGTGTTTGAGGTTTTTCAATGAAGTGCGTCCAGTAACGAAACTTGCCCGATGTCTAACGGATTTGATTTATATCCAGAAAGAAACATTGCAAAAATTGGAGCCCCGCGATTATCGCGACGGTCGCAATACATTTGAATGGCGGGAAGAATGGGGCGAGCAAAATCCGTTGGTGGAAATAATATCTTATCACTTGTCGCCAAATCATTTCCATTTGCTTTTACGAGAAATTATTAAAGGTGGAATAACGAAATTTATGCAAAAATTGGGTGCCGGATATACGGAATATCAGAATACAAAAACCGGAGAATCGGGAAGAATTTTTCAAGGTTCTTATAAGGGCAGGACAATTAAAGACGAAAATCATTTGCAGTATTTGGATGCGTATATCCAAGTATTCAATCCATTTGAATTGTTTGAGGGAGGCATTTCCGCCGCGTTGCATGATTTTGATGCGGCATTCGATTTTGCAGTCAATTATCCATTTTGTAGCTTGGGTGAAGCTTTCGGATCGCGAAATTTGGGAATTGTGAACAGGGATTGCTTTAAAGGTGTTTTTGAGAATTTGACGATCTATAAAGAATTTTGCAAAGATGCGTTAATTATTCGTAACGCCCGTACATATTTAGGTAAATTGACCATTGATTAACAGCTGAAATTGCCGCAATGGTTAGAGCATTGCAAAAAGTTATTCTGTAATGCTCTAACCATTGCAAGACGGGAATCGGTTGAAAGTCGTCGGAGCTTGACAGTGCCTGTGCGCAAAAGATATTGTGAATTTACTGGCCGCGGCCAACTTCTGCCCCTTTGGCAAAAGCGTGGCAAATTCCATCGGCAGTTTCCTGGAAAAAATAATCAAATGAATTATAAAGGCGTAATAATAGAAGAAAGCCTTGAAAATAAGGATATTTTAAATAAAATATCGATTTTAGCGACAAAAAAGGAAATTGTTACGGAAAAGCACAAAACTCCTTGGATAAGACAGTGGACGCTCCATACAGTGGAAATTGATTTGGATTCAGCGGAAGAAATTGCGCGCGAAATAAGCAAGTCGTTGGATTCAATCCATGATTGGTATGCGGATTTCAAAAATGACAAATCCCATTATGTTGTTTTCAGGAATAAAGTTTTTAAAATCGATTTGGCAAAGCCAAAGTATCGGGACGCGATGGAATACGGAATAAAACATGGGATTCCTTGGTATCAGCTTGATTTTTCGCCGGAGGTCGAAGAATGGAGACGGTAATTTATTTTATGAAACCCAAAGGAAATAATTATGCGTTTATTGACAGCCAGAATTTGAATCTGGGGGTAAAAAATCTTGGGTGGTTTTTGGATTTTAAAAAATTTCGCGTTTATTTGGCGGAAAAATATGGCGTGAAGGTTGCTTATTTGTTTATTGGCTATATCCAAAAAAATCAAGATTTATATTCCAGTTTGCAAAAATGCGGCTATGTTTTAATCTTTAAGCCGACATTGCCTGACGGGGATGGCAACATTAAGGGCAACGTTGATGCTGATTTGGTACTGCAAACGATGATTGAATTTCAAAATTACGATAAGGCCGTGATTGTTTCCAGCGATGGCGATTTTTATTCGTTGGTTAAATATCTTTATGAGCATAATAAATTACGCGTGGTTATCAGTCCGTATCATAAAACTTGTTCGTTATTGTTGAGGCAGTCGGCGAGAGAAAAAATAGTATTTGTCGATAATTTGCGGCAAAAGTTGGAATATATAAAAAACACCGCCAAAGGACGGGACCTTTAGAGGTGTTTTTTTATGTGAATTCTAACTTCATTGTAGTTTTTTAGTTCTGTTTGTCAAGGGGAAATTAAGAGTGTGATAATTAACGAAAAAATATGAAAATAATCATTGATAATCGGGAGGTGGAGGCAAGGGAGGGGCAGACAATATTGGAGGCGGCGCCGAAACTTTGCCGGTGAATTTCAGCATTGTCAGAGCCCTTTCCTTAAAAGACCGGTTGCTGGTTTCTTCGCTTGCCCGCCTGCTCGCGGTCGGAATCGGAAGTTTGTGTTGGATAAAACTGAACAGCTACCGGAAATTCGCTTTTTATATTCCCTTGGATGTTGTATGATTGCAGTAATAATAATATTTTTCCGAATAGATAAGGAAAAATAATAAAGATTATGTTAGGACCTGAAAATTGCATGGGAAGCGCCCCGTTGGAAGACATGGAAGAGGAATCGTTGAAAGAGGCGAAGGATAAGATGAGAGACGAAATAGTTTCCGAAGGTTTTGAAAAAGTCGAAATTTTCGGAAGCGAGGAGCCGATAGATCTATATGTTATCAGATTAAAATCACCCTACAAATGTACGGGGATAGACGGTAAGGAAGAAGTGAGATATATGGCTGATGCGATGATAGGTTTTAATGAGGAGCAAGCACGCAGATATGCGAGCCATACGGCGTTAACCAGGGAGGCTAATCACTGTGGCATTGGGGACGACGGCACGATCAAGCCATTCATGAGCCTAAGAAGTCTTCGGGAAGAACAAGAGAACTTTGAGAGGGAAAAAGCGAAACAAGACGAAATTGATCGGAAACAAAGCAATGCCGCGGAAAGGTTTGTCAAGTAAATTTTTTGCCAAAAAATATTTCTGTCGCGCAAGGGCGCAATAACGGATGAAAGAAAGGGGTATATTTCTCAACCAAAATCCGCCGAAAGGCGGATTTTGGTTCGACTTTGTTTATTTTCGGCAATATAGTATAAAGGAATTATGAGCTGGCTTCGGAAGTTTTGCGCAAAAATATAGATGCGGTTTTTAACGAAAAAATATGAAAATAACAATTGATAATCGGGAGGTGGAGGCAAGGGAGGGGCAGACAATATTGGAGGCGGCGCGGGAGAACGGCATTGAAATTCCGGCGCTGTGTTATCATCCGGATTTGTGCGTGAAGGCCAATTGCCGGATGTGCGTGGTGGAAATTGACGGGATGGCCGCGCCGCAACCCGCTTGCGCGGTAAAAATAAAAGAGGGAATGAAAGTGGCGACGCAAAGCGAAAATTTGACGGCGTTGCGCAAAACCAATTTGGAATTGCTTTTGGGACAGCACCGGCGCAATTGCCCGCAGTGCGTCTGGCAGGGCAAATGCGCGCTGTTGAAATATGCCGCGGAATTGAAAGCCGATTTGAACGCTCATCCGTTGCGAAAACCGGAACCCGAGATTATCAAATTCGGGCCGATAATTTTGGACCGGTCAAAGTGCATCAATTGCCGCAATTGCGTGGATATGTGTTCGCGCCAGACCGGTTCCAAGCGCGGGAGTGAGGCCGAGTGCAAATCCGACGGCTTTTTGGAATTGGAGGGGCGGGGATATGAAAGCCGAATTTCGCCTTCTTCGGACGAGAAAAAAGATTGCATTTATTGCGCCCAGTGCGTGGTGCACTGTCCGGTGGGCGCGCTGGATGTGGAAAGCGCGGTGGAGGCAGTGGACGCGCTGTTAAAAGATAAAAAGGGGAAAACGCTGGTGGTGCAATTCGCGCCGTCAATCCGGGCGTCAATCGGGGAAATGTTCGGCATTCCCCACGGCCAGGTGGTGACCGGGCAATTGGTCGCGTCCTTGAAAAAATTGGGATTTGACAAGGTGTTTGACACGAATATGGCGGCGGATTTGACCACCGTGGAAGAGGCCAAAGAGTTGGTGCAAAGAGTCAAGGAAAACAAACCCTTGCCGATGTTCACTTCCTGCTGTCCGGCGTGGATCCGCTATGTGGAATTTTTCCGTCCCGACTTGATTCCCCATATCACCACGGTCAAATCGCCGCAAAATATGTTGGGGTCGCTGATCAAAATTCGCTGGGCGGAAAACAACAGCATCAATCCCGGAGACATCGTTTCGGTGTCGGTGATGCCTTGCGCGGCGAAAAAATACGACGCGTTCAAGCCCGAAGAAAAAATCAACGGCTTGGCGCCGGCGGATTTTGTGTTGACCACCCGCGAACTGGGGCGGTTGTTGCAGAAGAACCGGATTGACTTGAAAGCTATGCCCGAAGAAATCGCCGATGATCCGTTCGGCGCCTATACCGGTGCGGGCACGATCTTCGGCGCGACCGGCGGGGTAACCGAAGCGGCGGCGCGCACGGCACATTGGCTGATTACCGGCAAAAATTTGGAAAAAGTTGATTTTGAAGGCGTGCGCGGCATTGTCGGATTGAAAAAAGCCGAGATTGAGATCGGGGGCGTTAAATTGAAGATTGCGATTGCCAACGGAATGGAAAATGCTAAAATGGTTTTGGACGATTTGGCCGAGGATCCCAAAGCCTATGATTATGTGGAGGTGATGGCGTGTCCCGGCGGATGCATCGGCGGCGGCGGCCAGCCCCTGCCGGTCAATGATGAAATCCGCAAAAAGCGCGCCCAAGGACTGTATTCCGACGATGCGGCCAAAACTATCCGTCTCGCCCACGAAAGCCCGGCGGTCAAGGCGGTCTATGGCGATCTGCAAAACGATGAACACAAAATCCACGAAATCCTGCACACGCATTACGTGCAAAAAGGAAAAAGCAAAATAACTCAAAAATAATTTTCAATTTTCAGTTATCAATTTTCATTGAATTTTCAATTTAACAATGTGCGTATTTGTATTTTTGTCCGGCACATTGGAAATCGTCGCATTTATTGAAAATTGAAAACCGTTAATTGGAAACCGAAATTATGGTTAAATTATCAACATTATCGATACCAAAAGAAATAGTTTTAACCGCGGGGCTGGTTGGGGCGGCGGCGATGGCGCCGCTCTTCGGCCAGCAATTGGTGGCCGGGACGATCGTTAACGCCGCGCTGTTTTTGGCGGTTTTGCTTTCGGGATTTCGCGCCGCCGCGGCGGTGGCGGTGGTGCCGAGCTTGATCGCGTTGGCGGCGGGGACTTTGCCCGCGGCAATGGCGGCGATGGTGCCCTATATTATGACGTCAAACATCGCGCTGGCGGGGATTTTCACCTTGGGGCGGCGGTTCGGTTATTGGCTGGCCGCGCCGATTGCCGTTTTGGCCAAGTTTGCGATTTTGACGGTGAGCGCAACCGTTATCTTGTCGGCGATAACCCATGGCAATATCGGCCTGGCGCTGGCGTCAATGATGGGCTGGCCGCAACTGATTACCGCAATCTTGGGAAGCGTTGTTGCTTACGGTGTAAATTTAAAATTAAAAAATCAAGATGAAAAATGATTCTTCGGCATTCTCAGGATTATCCTGAGTTCGGCGAACGGATGACAATTTAAAATTAAAAATGTTCCCAATCCGACATTTTGCAATTTTATATTGTATTTTTGATTTTTGATTTTTATATTTTTCATTTTTATGATGGATTTCAACGAAGATACAACATTAAAAGAAGTTTTGGAGTTTTCCAAAGGGGAAGACGTGTTGCTGAAATACAATGTTCCGTGCCTGGGATGCCCGATGGCGCAAATGGAGATGGCCGATCTTACCCTTAAAGATATTTGTTCCGCCTACCGGATTGATCTGAGAAATTTGCTGATTGATCTGAATTTGGCCACGCAAAATGCCATTGAAAAATAGCAAACAATCGTTTCAAGATTGAATTCAGGAAAGGTGTTGCAAAATAATCAGGAATAATGTAACCTGATAACGTTAATGTTGGTAAAAAATTCAGTAAAAAATAAAAAACACGTATGGCAATTAAAATTTCAAAAAGCGTGCTGTATCCGGTGCTGTCCCTGTGCGGGTTTGCGGTGATTTCCTTGCTGGCTTATTTCCAGCCGTGGTCGGGAATGATCAGTAAAACCATCAAGCCGGAGGCGGCGGCGCAAAGAGCGATTGATTACATTAACGAAAATATGCTGTCGCCGGAGATTCGGGCCGAATATGCCGATGTGAAGGAGGAAAACGGGATGTATTCTTTCAAACTGGTAATCCAGGGCCAGAATTACGCTTCCTATGTTACCAAGGACGGGGCGCTATTGTTTGCCGAGGGCGTGCCGCAGGCGATCATTTTGGACAAAAAATTGGAAGAAGAAAAAGCCGCGGCCGAAATTGACAAAAGCGACCGGCCGGAGGTGAAATTGTTCGTGATGAGCTATTGTCCTTACGGGTTGCAGGCGCAAAAAATGTATCTGCCGGTTTATGAGCTTCTCAAAGACAAGGCGGATATGGGAATTTATTTTGTGAATTACGCGATGCACGGCAAAGCGGAAATTGATGAAAATCTGCGCCAGTATTGCATCCAAAAAGAGCAAAACGATAAAATGGCAGCCTACTTGAAATGTTTTACCGCAGATACCAAATATGCCGAATGTTCCACGGGGGATTGCACGGCCGATTACGGCAAATGCCTGGCGGAAGCGGGCATTGACCAGAATCAATTGAGCTCGTGCGTGGCGGCGACCGACAAGGAATTCAACATCACCGCCGATTATAACGACAAATCAACGTGGACCAGCGGCGTTTATCCGAAGTTTGCGGTTAACGACGATTTGAACACTCAATACGAGGTTCAGGGATCGCCGACGATAATTATCAACGGAAAAGACGCGTCCGGCGCGATTTCTTCGCGGTCGCCGGAAAAATTCAAGCAGGCGGTTTGCGCGGCTTTCAATGAACAGCCGGAAGAGTGCAATACCGTTCTGTCCGATGAACAGCCGTCTTCCGGATTCGGCGCGGCGGTTTCCGGCGCCGAAAGCACGGCGGGCAGCTGCAATTAACAAAAAATTAAAATGATCAAGGTCTATTCCACCCCGTTTTGCCCGTATTGCATTACCCTGAAAGACTATCTCAAAGAGAAAAAAGTTGCGTTTTCGGAAGTTGATGTTTCGGAAAACGAAAAAGAGCGCGACGAGATGGTTGAACTATCCGGCCAGATCGGCGTGCCGGTGATTAACATTGACGGCAAAATAATCGTCGGTTTTGATAAGACGGAGATTGACACCACTCTCGGATTGAAATAATCAAAACAAGCCGATGCGCGAATGCGCGTCGGCTTGTTTGTTAATTTAAAATGCAAAAATCAAAAATCAGTTTGGCGGGCAGTCTTACTAAACTGATAATGACAATGTAAAATGTTAAAATTATGAAATGCGGCATTTTACAATTTTTAATTGTCATCCGTTCGCCGAACTCAGGATGATCCTGAGAATGCCGAAGGATCATTTTCCATTTTGATTTTTCAATTTTACATTTATGAAAATCGCCATCAACGGATTGGGCCGCATCGGCCGCCATGTTTTCAAAATTTTAACCGATAAACATCCAAAAGCGGAAATTGTCGCAATCAATGATTTGGCCGATGTCAAAACCATCGCCCATCTTTTGCGCTTTGATTCAATTTATGGCCGCTGGGAAAAAGAAATTGGAGCGGCGGAAAAAGAATTGATCGTCAAAACAAAAAAAAGCGTCCGGCGCATCGCGATTTTTTCCGAAACCGATCCGGCGAATTTGCCGTGGAAAAAATTGGGCGTGGATGTGGTTTTGGAATGCACCGGCCGCTTTACCGCCTATGACGGTGCGGCCAAGCATCTGATCGCCGGCGCCAAAAAAGTGATCATTTCGGCGCCGTCAAAAGACGCCGACAAAGTGCCGTCGTATGTTTTGGGAGTCAACGCCGACCAATACGATCCGGCAAAATTTAATGTGATGGATATGGGCTCATGCACCACCAATTGCCTGGCGCCGGTGGCAAAAACATTGCTGGATAATTTCGGTATCGTCAAGGGTTTTATGACCACGGTTCATGCCTATACCAACGATCAGAAAATTTTGGATGTGGCGCACAAGGATTTGAGACGGGCGCGCGCCGCGGGAATGAATATCATTCCCACCAGCACCGGCGCGGCCAAAGCCATCGGCAAGGTGATTCCCGAGTTGAAGGGTAAATTGGACGGCATCGCCTTGCGCGTGCCGGTGGCCACGGGATCAATAGTGGATTTGGTATGCGAGCTGGAGCGCGAAACTACCGCCGAAGAAGTCAATTCAATTTTGGAAAAAGCCGCCGGCAAAAAACCGCTCAAAGGCATTATGGCCTATGAAGCCGCGCCGTTGGTTTCCAGCGACTATATCGCCAGCGGCTATTCGTCAATCGTGGACGCGGGCTTGACTATGGCAAAGGGCAATCTGGTGAAAATCGGCGCGTGGTACGATAACGAATGGGGTTATTCCACCCGTCTGGCCGAATTCGCCGAATTCGTGGGCGACAAGTTATAGATTCGGATATTCCATTGGATCAAACTTTGAGGCAATAATCAGAAATCTATGAAAAAAGTTGGAGAGTTGTATTGGCCGGAGGCGGGAGGGAAAAAACGGGCGTGGCTCAATTCAAAAAGTATTTATGCCGCGGCCGAAAAAAATCCGGTGAAATTTTGGGGGAATATCGCCAAGGAATTGGTTTGGCGGAAAAAATGGAAAAAAGTCTATGTTGATACGCCGCCGCGCGTGCGCTGGTTTTCGGGCGCAAAATTGAACATCACCGAAAATTGCCTTGATCGGCATTTGCCGGCGCGCAAAAACAAAGTGGCGATCATTTGGGAGGCCGATGATCCCGCGCGTCCGGCACGGATTTTAACCTATTATGATCTTTACCGCCGGGTTAACAAGTTTGCCAACGCGCTGAAAAAAATGGGAGTCAAGAAAGGCGACCGGGTGGGGATCTATTTGCCGATGATTCCCGAGGTTATCGTGGCAATGCTGGCGTGCGCCCGGATCGGCGCGGTGCATTCGGTAGTGTTCTCCGCGTTTTCGGCGCCGGCCTTGAAATCCCGCCTTCAGGACTCCGGCGCGGAAATCTTGATCACTGCCGACGGTTATTTTCGCCGCGGCAAGATTATTGAATTGAAAAAACAGGCCGACGAAGCGGCACGGGCGGCCGCGGTTAAAAAAACGGTGGTCGTCCGGCATGCCGGCAACGAAATCCCCTGGGACGGCGAACGGGATGTTTGGTATGAGCGAATTACGGCGGGCGAATCCGACGAGTGCGCGCCGGCGTTAATGTCTGCCGAAGACCCGCTGTTCATCCTTTATACCAGCGGTTCCACCGGCAAGCCCAAAGGCGCCCTGCACACCTGCGGCGGCTATATGGTTTCGGCCTATGCTTCCGACAAATGGATTTTTGATTTGAGAGACGATGATATTTTTTGGTCCACTGCCGATATCGGGTGGGTGACCGGCCACACTTATTCCTGCTACGGGCCGCTGTTGAACGGCGCGACATTCGTGATATTTGAAGGACTGGCCGATTATCCCGATCCCGGCCGGTGGGGACAAATGATTGACAAATACGGCGTGACGGTTTTTTACACCGCGCCGACGGCGATCAGGATGTTCATCAAAAACGGCGAGGAAGCGATTGCTCCGTATCATTTCAGGACTTTGCGGATTCTGGGTTCGGTGGGCGAGCCGATCTCGGAAAAAGCGTGGTTATGGTATTTTGTCCACGCCGGAAAGAAAAGATGTCCAATCGTGGATACTTGGTGGCAAACCGAAACCGGCGGAATCGTGGCCACGTCATTGTCGGGCATCGGTCCCTTCAAGCCCGCGCACACCGGCTTGCCTTTGCCCGGCATCCGCCTGCGGGTTCTGAACGAAAAAGGAAAGCCGTGCAAACCCGGCGAGGAGGGCAATGTTTGTTTGTTGCCGCCGTTTGCGCCCGGGCTGTTGCGCGGAGTATGGGGTGACAAACGAAAATTTTTGGAAACCTATTGGAGCGAATATCCGCGGAGATTGATTTATTTTTCCGGCGATTTGGGCGTCTATGGTAAAGACGGAATGTTGCGGGTGGTTGGCCGGGCCGACGATCAAATAAAAGTCGCCGGACACCGTTTGACGACCGGAGAAATGGAGAGCGCCGCCTGCACCGAAGCGGCGGTGGCCGAGTGCGCGGTGGTGGGCATTGCCGATGACATCAAGGGCGAAGTGCCGGCGGCGTTCGTGGTCCCCAAGCCGGAAAAGGATGTTTCGGAATTAAAGGAAAAAGTTATTGCCGCGATCAGAAGGCAGATCGGGCCGATTGCCGCACCGCACAAAGTTTTTATCGTTCCGGATTTGCCCAAGACCCGCTCGGGGAAGATTATCCGCCGCTTATTGCGCAAAATCATCACCGGCGAAAATCCGGGAGACCTCTCCACTTTGGCCAATCCCGAAAGCGTGGAAAGCATCAAAACCGCGGTGGCGGACGGCAAGTAGATAGCGGCCGAACCGCACCCGAAGCATGCCGGAATGATGCTATATTTAAACATAGCATCATAATCCGTCCCGGGTCGGTTTGCCGCCGTTTTTACCGGTTTTGGCCAAACGTATAATTGCCGCAAATTATATATATGCCGCTAACTGGTGGTTGTTGCCGACATCCTCACATCCTCAAGTATGTAAGGATGTTTTTTGATGAATTTTGAGTTTGATTAAGGCAACGGATATGGTAAAATATGAGGGTATGAAAGACGATGCGAATATGGCAAAAACAATCAAATTCCGGCAGAGTTTGTTTTGGGATGTCAACCCGAAAAATATCGACCCGCAAAAGAACGCGCAATACGTGATTGAGCGGATTTTGGATTTTGGAAATGATTTGGAGGTAAAATGGATGTGGGATTATTATGACAAAGCGCTGATAAAAAAGATCGTTGACAAATCGCGCTGTTTGCGTCCGCGAACAAAAAATTTATGGAATCTGCTTCTGAAAAATTATTAAATTTTGGCATTTTACCGCCACAGACAAAAAAAGCGTTTGATTTTTTGTCGTCTCAAAATTGGTTAAATGATAGCGGCTGGTATTTGGCGGGCGGCACGGCCTTGGCATTGCAAGCTGATCATCGCAAATCGTTTGATTTGGATTTTTTCAGTATTGAGCGAAAATTTGATACTAAAAAAGTTTTAGAAAAATTTTCCAATAATCAGGATTGGAGAACAAGTTTTGACGAAGAAAATACAGTTTATGGCGAACTATATGGCGCCAAGGTAAGTTTTATCGCGTATTCCCTTTTTGTTCCGGATGCGGAATTTATCAAATGCGGCGCGATAAACATTTTGTCGGCGCGCGATATTGCGGTGATGAAAATCATCGCCATTTCGCAACGCGGCCGCAAGCGCGATTTTTTTGATCTGTATTGGTGCGCGAAGAATATCGAGCCATTGGAAGAAACGATAAAACGGTTAAAAAAACAATATCCCAGCGTTGCCCACGATTATCACCATATTTTGAAAAGCTTGGTTTATTTTGCGGATGCCGAAGACGACCCGGATCCGGAAATCAACTTTCAGGCTGATTGGGATTTGGTTAAGCGCTATTTCATAAAGGAAATGCCGCGTATTATGAGAAATATAATGCAATTGAAATAAAATTTATATGGCGGAAAATTGGAGTGGATTACTCGCCGCGCCGCTTCTAATATGGAAAATAATAACCGCGGATCCGATTATTTTTGCAGTTCCGGTTTTGTTTGCAATTTTGATGGTTTTAATGAAAATTCACAAGCATAAATATAAAAAATGGAATTATTTTTTTGAATTACGAAACCATTGAATTCAAACGCTATTGGAGGGGTCTAACCCCTGCGATTACACCGGGGTTAGACCCCGAAATACAAAGCGTTTCGTAATTCAAGGTATTTTGGTTGCTTGATGATATCAATTGCCAACATTCTCACATTCTCAAGAACGTGAGAATGTTTTGTCAGGCGGGGTTTGGTTTTGATTAAAGCAACGGATATGGTAAAATTGTCAAATGATAAATAAAAATCTTGTTTCTATGGAAAACAAACAAAAAAATGTGGTTTGGTTCAAGGAGGTGACCAAAAAGGATGTGGAGCTGGTCGGGGGGAAAAACGGATCACTGGGCGAGATGTTTTCGCAGTTGGGGCAAAAAGGCGTGCCGGTGCCCAACGGATTTATCACCACCAGCACGGCGTTTTGGCGCTATTTGGAATTCAACGGGATTGATAAGAAATTGGGAGATATATTCAACGGCTTGGATGTCAATAACTTAAAACAACTCAAAAAAGCCAGCATTACCGCGCGAAATTTGGTTCTCAAAGGCGAATTCCCGCCGGACTTCAAGAATGAAATTCTGGCGGCCTACAAAGAATTGTCGGCCTATTATAAAACCAGAAATTTGAATGTGGCGGTGCGGTCATCCGCAACCGCGGAAGATTTGGCCGGGGCGTCGTTTGCGGGCGCGCATGAGACCTATTTGAATATTGATACGCCCGCGGAACTGCTGGACGCGGTGAAAAAATGCATTTCTTCGCTCTATTTGGACCGGGCAATCGTTTATCGCGCGGAAAAAGGATTTGACACGCTCAAAGTGGCGCTGTCGGTGGGCGTGATGAGGATGGTGCGCTCGGACATGGCCTCCGCGGGGATTATGTTCACTCTGGACACGGAAACCGGATTCCGCAACGCGGTGCTGATAAATTCAATCTATGGCGCGGGCGAAATGATCGTGAAGGGCCATGTGGTGGCCGACCAGTTCTATGTTTTCAAGCCGTCGCTGAAGTCCGGGAAATCCGCGATAATTTCCAAAACTTTGGGCAATAAAGACATAAAATATATTTTTGACAAAAAAGTAGGCCTAAAAGAAGTGAAAGTTCTTCCCAAAGACCAAGCCAGATTTTCACTCACCGATAAAGAAGCCGAACAGCTGGCCAAATGGGCGGTGATCATTGAGGAACATTACCAAGGGCCGCAAGATATTGAATGGGCCAAAGACGGCAAAACCGGCGAGCTGTTTATCGTTCAGGCACGGCCGGAAACCATCTATGCCGGAACGGAAATCAAGAATACCTATGAAGAATACGAGGTGAAAACCGGCGCCAAACCGCTGGTGACCGGCATTGCCGTGGGAAACAAGATCGGAGAGGGAAAAATCCATATCATTCCCAATGTCAAACAAATCGGCCAATTCAAGAAAGGCGAGATTCTGGTGACGACAATGACCGACCCGGATTGGGTGCCGATTATGCGCATCGCGTCGGCGATTGTGACCGATGAAGGCACCAAAACCTGCCACGCGGCCATTGTTTCGCGCGAGTTGGGCACGCCCTGCATCGTGGGCGCGAGAAACGCCACCAAGGTTTTGAAGAGCGGAATCATTGCCACCGCCGATTGCACCCAAAGTTTGGAAGGCCGGGTATACGCGGGAAAAATTCCCTATACCAAAAAAGAATATGATCTGAAAACGATCCCGGAATTGCCGACAAAAATTATGCTGAATGTGGGCACGCCGGAAGGCGCGTTCAAGGCGTCTTTTCTGCCCAATGATGGCGTGGGGCTGGCGCGGGTGGAATTTATTTTTGCCGACAAAGTGAAGGTGCACCCGCTGGCGCTGATTAATTTTGCCAAGTTAAAGGATAAAAAAGTAAAGGCGCAGATTGAAAAGATCACCACCGGCTACAAAGACAAAAAAGAATTCTTCGTGGATAAGCTGGCCGAAGGGGTGGCCACGATCGCGGCGGCTTTCTACCCGAAGCATGTTATTGTAAGATTCTCCGATTTTAAAACCAATGAATACAGCGCCTTGGTCGGCGGCAAGGATTATGAACCGATAGAATCAAACCCGATGATCGGATGGCGCGGCGCGTCAAGATATTACGATCCACGGTTTGCCCCGGCGTTTGCGATGGAGTGCGCGGCGATCAAAAAAGTCCGTGAGAAAATGGGTTTGGATAATGTGTGGGTGATGATTCCATTCTGCCGCACGGTTGAGGAGGGCAAAAAAGTGATTGCGGTGATGGAGAAAAATGGGTTAAAGAGCGGCGAGAATGGATTAAAAATTATGGTGATGTGCGAGATTCCGTCAAATGTTATTCTTGCCGACCAATTTCTGGAGATTTTTGACGGGATGTCGATCGGTTCCAATGACCTGACGCAGTTGGCACTTGGGCTGGACCGCGACGCCGGCCAGCTGTCCTATATTGGCAATGAGAATAACGACGCGGTGAAAGTTCTGGTGGCGCAGGCGATTAAGGCTTGCAAGGCGCGCGGAAAATATATCGGCATCTGCGGCCAGGCTCCCAGCGATTATCCGGAATTTGCCGAATTTATTATGCGCGAAGGCATTGAAACGATGTCTTTGAATCCCGACAGCGTGATGAAAACCATCATCAAATTAGGCGGTTTGCAGAAGTGATGTGTGATTTTCTATTATTGCCTTAAACTATTTTATGTGATAGATGAAAAGTATCATTAAAAAATATGGAAGAAGCAAAAAAAGGAGTTAAAATTAATATTCCCGATAATTTGAAAAACGGAGTTTACTCAAATATTGCCAATATCAATGTCTCTAAAAGCGAGGTGTTGATGGATTTTATTTTCCTCGCACCCAATGAAGCAAATTTAGTTAGCCGGATTATCGTTTCGTTGGAGCATGCCAAATCCATAGAAAAAGCATTATCAAAGCTTATTGCTGAAATTGACAATAAAAAATAATAATACCTTGGATTACGAAACGCTTTGTATTTCGGGGTCTATCCCCGGTATAATCGCAAGGATTAGATCCCTACAATAGCATTTGAATTTAAGGATTTCGTAATTCAAAGTAATACCATAAATTTATGGAAACCGTATTTCAGACCGGTTGTAGAAACACAAGACATTTAAGCAAAATGACGAATCATCGCGATTTTAATTATTATTGGAAAGAGGTAATAAGCGATGAGCTATCATTTGAGGATAAATTTGAGTTAGAACAAGCCAAAGATGATATTAGAAATAAAAGATTTGCAACACATGAAGAGATTATGGATATTCTAAGAAAATAATATTTAAATAAATGACTTGTGGGTTATAGGCCGATATATTCAATCAAATTTAAGAAAAATGTTGAAGATTTGGCGGGGAGGGATGACAAGATAAAGGATGGTTTGGCAAAAGCCATCCCGTTTATTTTGGAAAAGCCTTATTATAAATCAGAAAAAGTCAAAGGCGAGAATGGCGGTTTAATGCGCAAGCATATCTGCGCCAATAACTTTCGGATTTTTTATTATGTTGATAAAAAAAATAAAAAAGTTACTTTTGCCATGTTAAGGCCAAAAAACAAAAACACTTATAAAAATTTATAGCAGATGATTGGCAGAAATAAAAAAAGCAACTTTAAGTTGCAAATTTGTGTCCGATATATGAACCCGCAAATACCAAGCCGCAACCGAAAGCTATCACTATAATTGCGAGCTTGTCGCTTTTAATGATCATATTGAAATTTAGGATTACTATTGTTAGGTATAACAGAAATCCTGCGACCGAACCCACTATAACCATAGGATAAATCCGGATCACCTCGCTTTGAAGATATAAAAAAAATTGATTTTGTCAATGTCTGTGGGGTATTGGTTTGGAAATTGATTCATTGTCGCCGCCTTTGGCGTGATCCCGCCGCGGCGGGAAAAATTCAATGAAAACTGGAAATTAGAAATTGAAAATTATCCAAATTTATGTTTGACGTAATCACTTTCGGGTCGGCGGCATGGGACGCCTATATGGATTTGCCGCCGAAATTTGTCAAGAAAAGCGCGCATTTTACGCCGGCCAAGGATCTGGTTTTTGATCTGGGATCAAAAATTGACGTTCCCGGCACGCGGTTTGCTTTTGGCGGCGGCGGAATCAACACCGCCCGGACGTTTGCGGCGCAGGGTCTTTTGACGGCCTATTGCGGCATGGCCGGCGATGACATTCCCGGGCGCGAAGCGGTTGCTTATTTGAACGAATTGGGGATTGATACCGGATTTCTTTCCAAAACGGCGAAAAAGGCCACCAATAATTCCGTGGTCTTGAACGCTCCCGGAACGGACCGGGTGATTCTGGTCTATCGTGGCGCGTCCGAACTTTTGGCCGCGGAAAACATTGATTGGCAAAAATTGAACGCCAAATTGTTCTATCTGGCACCACTATCGGGGAAGCTGTGCCGCCTGACGGAGCGCATCACTCTGCACGCGAAAAAACAGGGCGCGGTAGTGGCGGCAAATCTGGGCAATTCCCAACTGGCGATGGGGCGCGCGTGCATCAAAAGCCTGCTGGCACGCATTGATGTCTTGATTCTCAACCAGGAAGAGGCGGCGACAATGACCGGCGTTGATTATGCCGATGAAGCCGGTATCATCAAAAAAATTGTCCATATGCATTCGGGGATCAGCGTGATTACCAAGGGTGAAGACGGTGCGGCGGTGGTTGCCGGCGGCAAAATTTACGAAGCAAAATTGAAAAAATTCAAAATTGCCAACATCACCGGCGCGGGAGACGCTTTCGGTTCGGGGTTTATGTCGGGAATGCTGGCGTCGGGCAACAATATTGAATACTCAATGAGGTTGGCGCTGATCAATGCCAAGCATTGTTTGTTATCGCGCATCCCCGAGGGCTTGCCCGCCAGCCGGACTCTCCGTTTGATTGAACAAGAAAATATCAAGATCAAGATTCATTCGCTTTGATTTTGCGGTCGAAGCGTCTGGCTTTTCCGGAAAAAAAGAACCCCGCGGGGTTCTTTTTTGTTAAATCGCGAGGAAAGGCCATTATTGCTCCACGCAATAGAGTGCTCGCGATTCCGCTAGGCAGGTGGAAGGATTTGGATAAGAAGCGGTGGCGAAACTGGCCCATCCAATATCTTTGCTGAAGTTGTTGCCGTATATTGTATAAGCAGTTGATCCTTTGGGAGAAAAACACAGTCCTTGAGGAGTGCCGGTTGGACTGCACAATTGCCCCGTCCAGCCGCCGGAACCATTGGGCGTAAAACCGGTCCAAACCGCCACCGGGCTTGCGGATGACGCGCCCGTTTCATCATATTTGATTGGATGTTTCAGGTAATTATTATCGCCAGTATTTTTGGTGAAAAAATCCGTGGGGCTTTCGGCGACCTCAAAACATTCAGTGGTGCTACAATTCCAAAAACGGGCGCCGGCCGGTAAAGCGACATAAGGGGTCGTGTTTGTGGTGCAATAATAAATTAATGCTTCATATGTTCCTCCTCCCAAATTTTTAGCGTGGTTCTGACAAATTTGATTTGCTCGGGTGCGATCAAAAAGTTGGTTAGAATCATAGGCTATACTTGTCACAAATATTCTTTTATTCTCTGCTCCCGGCGGCAATGTAGGTCCCGGCGGAGTGATACCGCTTAGCTCAAAACACTCTTTCCATGTTGAACAGCAATCATTTCCGATGCACAAGCCCTTATCTCCTTGGACAAATCCGGTAGCATGCAAATCCATATCGGTTTGATAACTATAAGCTTTCAATTCGCGACCATCGTTTCCCGCATCCAGCCGCAATTGGCCTTCGCCGGCATTGCCATTATGGAACTGGATGCCGGCTTTTTTCCCGGTGGTGGCAGTGTTTTCTGCCAGCGACAGCGTGAAATCGCCGCTTGAGCAACATTCCCCAGTACCGTCACGCGAGATATTGGTTGATCCAACCACCGTGAGCTTGTTTTGCGGCGAACTGGTGCCGATGCCGACATTGCCGCCATTATCGTTAATGATCACTTTGGAGCTTGCCTTGCCGCCGCGGATATAGGTGTCTTCATCAACGGAGTAATTAAAGTGGCTTTTATTGGTGGTGCCGGCGAATACCGCGGTTCCTCCGTTGGCGGTGCCTCTGGCAACATACAAAGTGCCATCCGGCGAACTGGTGCCGATGCCGATGTTGTTGTTGCGGCCGGAGATAATTCCGCCGTTACTGCCG
>DAOSDI010000004.1:0-51434 GCA_035362275.1 Candidatus Pacearchaeota archaeon
TTTCATTTTGGGATATTAGCATCCCGAGTGGCTGAATTCAAACTTCAATTTAGGCTATCCCGGGGAAACTTGTAAAATTGAGCAATAAGCCAAAGCCGCAGGCGACGGTTGTCGGCGAAGCGGCTTTGCTGAGGAACGACGGGTGGAAATTCAGATGCAATCTGCCCCGAAAAGAATTAAAGGCAAACCATTGGTTTTTGAGTTTGCCAAGGGAGTGCTTGGTTTATATAGGGAAGCTATATAATCCAAGCGAACAGGAAAAAAGAAAGGGTGCTAATGTCTCGATTTGGACAAAACCGAGACCGAACTAGACAAATAAAGCTGAATGACTTGCTCATTCAGCCCATTTTTTAATAATTTGGGATACCCGGCCGCGGAGTGCGGATGAGGGGGCGGGGAAATAAAAACCATCCTATGCGATGATTTCGGGCTTGAGGTTGCGGTGGTTTAAAAATGCCGATAATATAATAATATTAACGGCTGTTGAAAATTATGGAAAGGGTTAAATCCGCAATCGGGCAGGGCGGCGGGAGTGTAAAATATTTTGACATTATAAGTATGGGATATTGACACATAGGGGTTTGTTTTGTTATTCTTAAATACGAGCGGTTAAATCAAAATTATGGTCAATGGCTATTATGAATTTATCAAGCTGAACCGGCGGGCGCATAATATTTCGCAAGCCGAGATGGCGCAAAAATTGAGGATTTCACGGACCTCTTACATCGCCGTTGAACAAGGGAAGAGGGATTTATCTCTTGGCGAGGCGCAAAAAATTGCCGATATGCTTGGCATTCCGTTGGAAAATTTAACCCGGGGGATGGCGCAAAACTACGAAAAATACCAAGAAATGATTTTGGCGTATTTGCGTAACGCCGTGGATTCGGACGGCAAGATCACCAAAACTAAACTGGCCAAGCTCCTGTATCTGGCCGATTTTGCGTGGTTTTACCACAGATTGGAGAGCATGAGCGGAATGCAATACCGAAAAAATCATTACGGACCGGTTCCGGATATGTATTTTCGCGCCTTGGACGAATTGGAAGAAGCCGGCCGGATTCGCATTGACCGAAAAGACGAGCGGGCGATTTTGATTTCGGAAAACGAAAGTTCAAAAAGGATGAAACTTGAAAGAATCAGTAAAAACGAGATTGGCTTGATTGAAAAAATTTCGGACAAATGGAAAGACAGAAAAACAAAAGAGATCGTTAATTTCACGCATAACCAGCTTCCCTATAAAATTTGCGGGGAAAACGAAATTATTCCCTACGGGTTAATCACGCAGGAAGACCCCGAATATGTTTATTAAGTATGCGGTGGCAATAGAAAAATTCGCGCAACGGCATTACATTAAAAAATTTGCCAAAAAATATGGCCGGGCATGGGAAATTACTCTGGAAGCTTTAATTTGCGAATTTCAGAATTTTGATATTTTATTTGAAAAAAGTATTGCCGAGACGATTACGGATTCCGACGATATTAAAATTTGCAAAACTGAATTCAGAATTGCCGGCACCAATCAATCGCGGCATGGTTCGGGTAATCGCTGTATTGTCATGCTCAACAGAAGCAAGAATGTGATAAATGTGCTTTTGGTTTACGGTAAGGGCGATATCGGCGGTGGGAAGGAAACCGCTGCCTGGAAAAATATTATTCGTGAAAATTATCCCGAGTGCCGAAATTTATTACGGAGTTAGGCATGGTTTGAATCATATTTGCGCGCATATTTAAATTTAAAAACCCGCTATTGCGGGGTTTTTTCCAGTTCGTCTTGGAGGGTTTGGGAGATTTCAGCCAGGCCGCCGTCCAGAATTTTTTCAATGCCGTGCCAGTTTTTTTTGATGCGGTGGTCGGTGACGCGATCTTGAGGAATGTTATAGGTGCGGATTTTCTCGGATCTATCGGCGTTGCCGATCTGTTCCCGGCGCGCGCCGCCGAACGCCGACTCTTCGTCCTGCCGCTTTTTCTCTTGCAGGCGATATTCCAAAAGCGCCATCGCGTTTTCGCGATTTTGGAGTTGGTTGCGCTCAGTCTGGGAAAATACCGATAAACCTGTGGGAAGATGGGTGATGCGCACCGCCGATTCGCGTTTGTTGACGAATTGCCCGCCGGGACCCGAAGAACGGCAAAAATCAACGCGGATTTCGTCGGAACGGATGGAGATGTCGTTTTTTTTGGGCTTGGGCAGAACGGCTACGGTGGCGGTGGAAGTGTGTATCCGCCCGCTTTTTTCGGTTTCCGGGATTCTTTGAACGCGGTGCACGCCGCCTTCGTGGCGCATTGCCGGCCAGACGCCGTGGCCTTTTAATTCAAAAATAATTTCCTTGTAGCCGCCAATCTCGGTCTGGTTCTGGTCCAGATTTTTTTGCTTCCAGCCTTGTTCCTGGGCGAAACGGGAATACATCCGATAAAGATCGGCCGCGAACAGCGCCGATTCCTGGCCGCCCGCGCCGGCACGGATTTCCACCACGATCGCTCCCGGACCGGCGGACTTGCTCTCGTCTTTGAGCAGATCCCGCAACTCGTTTTCAAGATCAGTCTTCCGGACTTTCATTTGCTCGGTTTCCACTTCCGCCAATGACACCAGTTCGGGGTCCTCTTCGGCGGCGACGATCAAGCGGTTTTCTTCAATTTTGTTGGTAATTTCCTTGATCTCAGTCTCTTTTTCAATGATTTTTTCCAGCTGGATTTTTCTTTTGTTGAGTTCTTCAAATTTTTCCCAATCCGAAATCAGCCCGGGGTCGCCCAGGGAAATAAGCAGTCGGTCATATTCTTCCTGATGCGAAAGAGCCTGCGGCATTTTTATTTATTCGCCGGAGCGCCCGGTTTTAGCCGGGCGCTCCTTGGCGGGAATCAAACTTTGTTTGCTTTTTTACCGGTTTTCAGCGCGTCCCTTTTGGCAACTTTTTTCAAAAACCTGTCAACGCGGCCCATCGCGCCGATCAACCGGGCTTTTCCGGTGTAAAACGGATGGCAGGCGGCGCAAGTTTCGGTTTCAAGATATTCTTTTGAGGAACCGATTTGATAGGTCCGGCCACAAGAACACTTTATTTGCGCGTTTGGGTAATATTTGGGGTGAATGTCTTTTTTCATAGTTTCGCTTTTTATGACACCGCCATCATATAATAATTCGGGGGAATTTGCAAGAACCGCGAATTTATGATATAAAATAACTTGTTCGGATGCTTCTCTTTTGCGGATAACGCCGGCGTGCAACGGCGCAAAATTGATCGCGGACGGCAAATATCATAATCATACTAATTTTACAGTAACACATATGGCGGTTAAATTATCAGTTGAAGAAATGACCGAAGCCGGATTGCAGTTCGGCCATAAAAAATCCAAGATCCATCCCAAGGCAAAGGGGTTTTTACTCGGCGTGAGGAACACGATTTTTATCATTGATCTGGAAAAAACCAAGGAAAAATTTGCCGCCGCGCTGGATTTCGCGCGGAATTTGGCGGCTGAAGGCAAAACAATCCTTTTGGTGGGCACCAAGCCGCAAGTGAAAAAAATGATCAAGGAAACGGCGGCGGCGTGTGAAATGCCCTATGTCAGCGAACGCTGGCTGGGGGGCACTTTCACCAATTTCAAGATTATCAAAAAGCGGATTGACCATTATAAGGATCTGGAGAAAAAAACGCTTGCCGGAGAATTTGAAAAATACACCAAAAAGGAACAGGCGATGATCCAAAAAGAGATCAAAGTCCTGGAAAAGAAACTGGGCGGCATCAAGGCAATGGAAAGAATTCCCGAGGCGATCTTCGTGGCGGATATGGAAGGGGATCAGCTGGCGGTCAAGGAAGCCAAGCGGAACGGCGTGAAGGTGATTGGCATTTCCGATGTGAATATCAATCCGAATGTTGCCGACTATCCCATTATCGCCAACGATGACTCCGTGTCTTCGGTGAGGTTTGTTCTGGAAAGAATCAAGGAGGCGATTTTGGAAGGCAAAGAAACATTTGCGGCGTCCGTTTCTGCCGGTGCTTCGGAAAAAAAATAAAAATTGAAATATGGTTGACATTGAACTTATCAAACAATTAAGGGAAGAAACCGGCATTTCCATCGGCGAGTGCAAAAAAGCGCTGGAAGAGGGTAAGACCGTGGAAAAGGCCAAGGAGATTCTCAAGGAATGGGGCAAAGAGATGGCGGCTAAAAAAGAAGATCGCCAAACGGGTCAGGGCAAAGTTGCGACCTATGTCCACGCGAATGGCAAGGTCGGGGTTTTGGTTGAATTGCGCTGTGAGACGGATTTTGTGGCCAATTCCGCGGATTTTGAGAATTTGTCCCACGAGCTTTGCCTGCAAATCGCGGCGATGGGCGGCGAGGTGGAAAATATTCCGGAGCAACCGTGGATCAAAGATTCGTCAAAAAATATCAAAGATCTCATCAGCGAAACCGTTGCCAAGGTCGGTGAAAACATCGTTTTGCGAAAAGCCGCGCGCTTTCAAATTTAGCCCGCTTTCCGAAATATGATTGAAATTATCGCTTCCGTTGTGTTTATCGGCGGAATTGCCGGCGCGGGAAGCATTATCGCTCGGAGAATGCCGCAAGCCGTCAAGACTCTGGAGGCCGATCGCGCCGTCTTTCCGGTCGGTGTTTTCGCCGGGATTGAAAATTGGATTGTGGACAGAATTAAGCGGCGATCTTCAATGAAAGATTTTTCCTGGATTGATTTTTCGCAAAAACAGCTGTTGAAAATCCGCGTGGCGGTGCTGAAGATTGACAACAAGATCAATGAGATTGCCGGAAAATTGCGCCAGCGCGCTGAAAAGAAACGGCAGGAAGAACGGATTGCCGGCGACAATTATTGGCAGGATCTGAAGAGTGTGGTTAAAGCGGGCCAATCTTCAATTGCGAAAAAGGCAAGACCTTCGGCGGCAATCGGCGGAGGAGAAACGCAAAGCGGGCCGGAAATAAAACGGGTGGCAATGCCGGAAACGAAAGATTGCCATCCGCAGAAACCGAAAAAACGGGCGGCAAAAAGAAAAAAATAACAAACTTCTTTTTGCGGCAAGCGGCGGAATCCGTGTTTTTTCATCAACTCATTGCCACTCTGTGCCGACGTAGCTCAGTGGCAGAGCAACTGTTTTGTAAACAGTAGGTCGGGGGTTCAAATCCCTTCGTCGGCTCATTTGTCGCGCTTGACGCGCAGTTTCCGGTAACTGCTCGCTGGGTATTTGCATTTTAAAGGTCTATCCCTCGCGTTCTCGCAAGGGTTAGACCTTTCCCAGAGAATCCGAATTTTGGACCCAGTGAGTAGTTACGGTTTCCGGCTTTGCGTAAAATATTGAGTCGTGATACAATTAAACCGTAATTCCATTAATTCCATTACGTATGGTGGCCAAGACCGGTAAAAAAAATACCAAAATTGAAGAATCATCACGGGAAGATCAGTTTGTGGTCTTGTTGGAAAATATGCGCGACGAGATTAAACTGGTGGCCGAGGGCAATTTAATGTTGCAAGAAAGCATGGAAAGAGGGTTTGGAGAAGTTAAAAGAGAGATAAGCAATATAAAAACTGAAATGAATGATATGAAAACCGAAATGAATGATATGAAAACCGAAATGAATGATATAAAAACCGAAATGCGGATGGGGTTTAAGGGGATGATGGCTGAATCGGTGGCGATTGATAAAAAAATGGAGAAAAAGGCGGACAAGAAAGATTTGCTAATTTTGGAAAAACGAGTGGCAAAACTGGAATCTGTCCGATAATTCTCCGGTTTTGGCATTCTGGCAAATGAATAAAAATCAAAAATCGCCCTTGCCGGCGATTTTTGATTGGAGGCCTTTATGCATTCCCGCCGGTGTTGTTTTTTTACGGGGGATGAGGTAAAATAAAACATTGCGGATGATTGAAAATATCATGCAGGGTTTGGATTTGGAAAAAATAAAAAGCACCGCTCATCAGGAAATCAACAACGCCGGCGATCAGGCCGAGCTTGTTTTTGTCCGCAAAAAATATCTGGATAACGACGGGATTTTGGGTGATTTTTTCAAATCGTTAGGCCAGTTGCCCAAAGAGCGCCGCGGGCAGGCGGGAATGGCCGCCAATGACGCCAAAAAAAGTTTAATGGCGGCTTTTGAGTCAAAATTGAAAGAATTGGCCGAGGGCGCCGGCAAGCGTGAAGGAGCGGATTTCTTTGATCCGACCTTGCCCGGAGTTTGTCCCAAAATGGGACATTTGCATCCGTTCACTTTGCTGGAACGGGAAATTGCCGAAATTTTCGGCACGATGGGATTTGAAATAACGGAAAGCCGCGAGGTTGAAACCGAATGGTATAATTTTGACGCGTTGAATGTTCCCAAAGACCATCCGGCGCGCGACGCGTTTGACACGTTGTTTTTGGAGGATGGATTGTGCTTGCGGCCGCACACCAGTCCGGGCCAAGTGCGCTATATGGAAAATCATCAGCCGCCGTTGCGGATCATCGTTCCCGGAAGATGTTTCCGGCGCGACGCGGTGGATGCGTCCCATATGCCGAATTTTTACCAGGTGGAAGGATTGATGGTGGACAAGGACATTTCCGCGGCAAATTTCAAGGCGGTGATCGGCGAGTTTTTCAAAAGATTTTTTCACCAAGGCGAAGGCGGCGCGAATGAACATACCGACAACATTCGTTTGCGGCCGTCGTTTTTTCCGTTCACCGAGCCGTCGTTTGAAGTTGATCTGCGGTGTGTCAATTGCGCGGGCAAGGGATGTTCGGCGTGCAAGGGAACCGGTTGGATGGAAGTGATGGGCGCGGGAATGGTGCACCCCAATGTGTTGAAAAATTCCGGGGTCAATCCCGATTTGTGGCGGGGATTCGCGTTTGGCGCCGGATTGGACCGTTTGGCGATGATCAAATATAAAATTAACAATATCCGATTGTTTTACGGCGGCGACCAGCGTTTCCTAAACCAATTCTAAGGCGCCTAAAAGCATTTTCCAGTTTTTTCAATGTTTCAGTTTTCAAACGCATGATCGGTGGTTGCTTGATCATTGTTCGTTGATCATTTAATGAAAATTGAAAATTGGTAATTGAAAATTAGAATTTTTATGTTGTTTTCTTACGAGTGGCTGCAATCATTTTTCAATAAAAAACTTCCCGCGCCGCGCGAATTGGCAGAACTGATTCTGGCGCGCGGTTTTGAAGTGGAAAAAATTGACGCCTTGGACAAGGATTGGGTTTTGGACATCAACATTTTGTCCAATCGTTCGGATTGCTTGTCGCATTTGGGAATGGCGCGGGAGATTGGCGCGTTTTTGGGAATAAAACCGAATTTTGTGAAATTCAAAGCGCCTAAAAAACCAAATTCGGCGGCGGCCAAGTCAATTATCGCCGTTGAAGTGCGTTATCCGGAGGCGTGCCCGCGTTACGCGGCGATGGCGGTGGCGGGAATAAAAATCAAATCGTCTCCGCCATGGATGGTTCGCCGGCTGGAGGTTTGCGGTTTGCGCGCGATCAACAATGTGGTGGATGCCACGAACTACGCGATGTTGGAAACCGGCCAGCCCCTGCACGCGTTTGATTGGGACAAATTGGCGGCCGGACGCGGCAAAGCCAAAAAAATTATCGTGCGGACGGCGCAAGCGCGGGAAACTTTCAAAACTTTGGATGGCAAAAATTTCAATCTGCAACCGTGGATGGCGGTCATTGCCGATGACGGCGGCGCGCTGGCGCTGGCGGGAATCAAGGGCGGCAAGCGGGCTGAAATCGACGGTAAAACCGAAACTGTTATTTTGGAATCGGCAAATTTTGATGCCAAAACCATTCGCCGGACTTCACGGACATTGGGATTGAGCACGGATGCTTCCTATCGTTTTGAGCATAATATCAGCCCTCATGGCGTTTTGTTTGCGGCACGTCGCGCGGCGGAGCTGATTGTTTCCATCGGCGGCGGCCGGATTTTTGCCGGCGCGGTTGACAAGCGCCAAAATCCGGAAACGGCCAAGAAAATCATTCTGAATCTGCCGCTTGCCGAAAAATTGCTGGGCGCGGAAATACAAACGGCGGCGGCCAAAAAGAATCTGGAAGCGCTGGGATTTTCGGTGCGCCGCGGCGGCCGCGAAGATTTGGAAATCGTCCCGCCGCCCGAACGCGGCGACGTCGCCGTTTGGCAGGATATCGTTGAGGAGATCGGACGCGTCGGCGGTTATGAAAAAATCGCGCCGCAAGCGCCCCGGGCCGAAATCGTCCCGCCGCGCCAAAATCGTTTTTGGCGGGCGAAGAGTGCGGCCAAAGATCTGATGGCGGCGGCGGGGTATTCGGAAGTCCGCAATCATTCTTTCATTTCAGAAAAAGATTGCCGTAATTTCGGCATTAAGGAAGAGAAACTTTTGGAAATCAAAAATCCGGTCAACGAAGATCTGCGGTTTTTGCGCCCGTCGCTTTTGCTCAATTTACTGAAAAATTTTTGCGCCAATCGCGAATTTGATTCGTTGCGGCAGTTTGAAATCGGCAAAATTTTTGATAAAGACCGGCGCGATGAGCCGGCAATGCTTGCCGGCGCTTCGCGCAACGATTCGTTTTTTGACGCCAAAGGCGCGCTGGAATTTTTGGCGGCACGGTTGCGGATCAGGGATTTTTCGGTGGTTTTGCCGGGGCGGGACAAAAACGCGGCGGCCGGATTTTTTGATTCGGCGCAATCCGCGGCGATTATGGCCGGCAAAAAACAGATCGGTTCTCTGGGGCGGTTGCGCCGTGAAATTGCCGATAATCTCGGCATTGAGCCGCCGGTGATTTTTGAAATTGATTTCACGCGTTTGGCGCAAAATATCGCCGAAGAGATTGAATATCGGCCGATTTTGGCGCATCCGGAAGCGGTACGCGACATCTCCGTGGATGTGCCGTTGCCAACCCTGTCCGCGGCCGTGGCGGATGCCGTCAAAGAAATCGACAGATTAAAATTGATTGAAAGGACGGAAATTTCCGGGGAGTCCTATGTTTCCCCGGACGGAAAATCAAAAAACATTCTTTTTCGGTTCCATTTACGGTCGGGTAAGAAAACGCTTGACGGCAAAGACATTGATGCTTGGCAAGCGGGGGCGATTGCCGCCATTGAAAAAAATCCCGGCTGGCGCGTCAAAAAAATTAAAAATTAAGAACTAAAATTGAAAAACGACAATTAAAAATCTAAAACCGAAAAATGCATCTTTATTAATCTGGCAGAATACCCCGATGCTTTGCATCGGGGATGAATGCCAGCCCGTAGCGTAGCGATAGCGAAGCGGAGGATTAACAAACTTTTCCGCAGGAATACCGCGACGCCTTGGGTGCGCGGTAGTTTATATGGTTTTTAGCTTCAAATTTTATTTTTACTTTTTCACTTTTCGTTTTTAATTTTAAACTATGGCAAAGCAAACAAGAGAAAATAAAAAACAGGAATCGTACAGCGCCAAGGACATCTCCGTGCTGGAGGGGCTGGAACCGGTGCGCAAGCGGCCGGGAATGTATATCGGTTCCACCGGTTTGGACGGTTTGCATCATTTGGTTTGGGAGGTGGTGGACAATTCGCTGGATGAGGCAATGGCCGGCTATTGCAAGAACATTGACGTGGTTTTACTGCCCGACAATCGCGTGCAAGTGAAGGACGACGGCCGCGGCATCCCCGTGGATATTCATCCGCAAAAAAAAGTTTCGGCGCTCCAAATTGTTCTAACCACCTTGCACGCGGGGGGCAAATTTGAAAACAAGGCCTATCAGGTTTCCGGCGGCTTGCACGGCGTGGGGGTGTCGGTGGTCTGCGCGCTGTCCACCTGGTCCAAGGCCGAAGTGTGTCGCGACGGAGGGATTTATGTGCAGGAATATGATCGCGGCAAACCGCGCGCCGCGGTTAAAAGAATCGGAAAATGCGATGGACACGGAACAACGATAACATTTGATCCGGATCCGCAAATTTTCAAAGAGATCCGCTTTGATCCCAAAAAAATCATCACCCATTTGCGCCAGCAGGCCTATTTGACCAAAGGAGTGAAAATAAACATTGTCAACAAAGCGGTCGCGCCGGAAATGGCCTACTCGTTTTATTTTGAAGGGGGATTGTATTCCTACGTGAAATACCTGACGCGCGGCAAAAATGCCCTGCACCAAAACGTTTTTTACGCCAGCGGCGAGAAGAACGGCGTGGCGGTGGAGGCGGCGTTTATCTATACCGATGAATTTGAAGGAATGGAGCAAGGGTTTGCCAACAATATCGTCACCAACGAGGGCGGCACGCATTTGACGGGTTTTCGCGCGGCCACGACCCGGGTTTTCAACGATTATATCCGCAAAAACAACATCTTGAAAGCCAACGATGACAATCTGGCCGGAGAAGACTTGCGCGAAGGTTTGACCGCGGTGGTTTCCATCAAGATTCCCGAACCGCAATTTGAGGGGCAAACCAAGGGAAAATTGGGCAATCCCGAAGCCAAGAGCGCGGTGGAAACGGTGGTATCGGAGGCGCTGGCCGATTTTTTGGAACGAAACCCCGCCGACGCGCGGGCGATCCTGGAAAAGTGTATTTTGTCGCACAAAGCGCGCAAGGCGGCCAAAGCCGCGCGGGAAACGGTGTTGCGCAAGGGGATCTTGGACGGCTTGTCTTTGCCCGGAAAGCTGGCGGATTGTTCTTCGCGCCGCCCCGAAGATTCGGAAATCTACATCGTGGAGGGGAATTCCGCCGGCGGTTCGGCAAAGCAAGCGCGCGACCGCCGTTTTCAGGCGATTCTGCCTCTGCGCGGCAAGATTTTGAATGTGGAGCGCGCCCGGTTGGACAAGATGCTGGAATCAAAGGAAATCAAGTCGCTGATCATCGCGCTGGGCACTGCGGTGGCCGATGATTTCAATCTGGAAAAACTGCGCTATCATCACATTGTGATTATGGCCGATGCCGATACTGACGGCGGCCATATTCGCACCCTTCTGCTAACTCTCTTTTTCCGTTATTTCAAGCCGATCATTGAAAAAGGCTATCTTTATGTCGCCCAGCCGCCGCTCTATAAAATGACCGCGGGCAAAGAAGTGCGTTATGCCTATACCGAAGATGAAAAAGAAAGCATTCTGAAAAGTTTCAACAAGCCGGGATTGAATCTTCAGCGGTATAAAGGATTGGGCGAAATGAATGCCGATGAATTATGGGAAACCACGATGAATCCGCGCAACCGGATGCTACTGCAAGTGCAAGTTGAAGATGCCCAGGAAGCCGATGCCATTTTTGATATGTTGATGGGCGACGAGGTCTTGCCGCGCAAAAAATTCATCCAAACCTACGCCAAAACCGTGAAAAATCTGGATATTTAAAAATGAGCGGTGTTGCCGAATGCTTTGACATTCTTTTGGGTTTTTGGTATAAGAAAGGCATGAAGCCCGCGGGGCTTTTTTAAGAGCGGCCAACCGCTCAACATAAATCTAATGGACATCATTCAAAGCATTTCCAAGTTCTTGAAAGAATCCCGCGCGGAGATAAAAAAGGTCAATTGGCTGGCGCGGCCGCAATTGATCAGCTACACTCTGATGGTGCTCGGCTTTATGCTGGCCACCGGCGTTTTCTTGGGATCGCTGGATTGGGGATTTGCCTTTCTCTTGAGAAAATTTGTTTTGGGCGCGGAATGAAGATTTTCGCGGCATAATTGTTTTTGTTTCTAAAATTCGGTTTAAACTATGGCAAAACAACAAATAATGTCCGAAAAGAGTTGGTATGTGATCCACACCTATTCGGGCTATGAGGAAGCGGTTGCCAAAAATCTCAAGCAAAGGATTGAATCGCTGGGGATGGAAGATAAGATTTTTAACGTGATCGTTCCCAAGGAGAAAAAAATAAAAATAAAAGAGGGAAAACGCAAGACCGTGGAGGAAAAAATTTATCCCGGCTACATTCTGGTGGAAATGATCGTGACCGACGATTCCTGGTATGTGGTGAGAAACACCCCCAATGTGACGGGCTTTGTGGGCGCGGGAACGACGCCGATCCCGGTGTCGCCCGAAGAAATCGCCGATTTGAAACGCCGGATGGAAATGTCCGAGCCCGAGTTCAATATTGAAGTGGCGGTGGGGGAATTGGTGAAAATTACCGACGGGCCTTTTAAGGATTCCGAAGGCAAAGTGTCCGAGGTTGATCGCGAGCGCGGCAAGGTGAAGGTGCTGGTGTCAATGTTCGGCCGCGACACGCCGGTGGAGCTGGATTCATTGCAAATCAAAAAAATCTAAAAATGGGAAATTTTCAATTTTCAATTTTCAATTTTCAATAAATTGAGTTGGAGTTTGGGGTTTGGGATTTCTCGCCAAGCAAGTCTTATGGCTAAAAAAATCAAATCAATCGTGAAACTTCAGGTGCAGGCGGGCAAAGCGACTCCCGCGCCGCCGATCGGGCCGTCTTTGGCTCAGCACGGCATCAATCTGGGGGAGTTTGTCAAACAATTCAATGATTTGAGCCGCCCGATGATAGGGTATAAAGTCGGCGTGGAAGTGACGGTCTATGAGGACCGAAGCTTTTCGCTGGTGTTAAAACAGCCGCCGGCCAGCGAACTTTTGAAAAAGGCCGCGGGCGTGGAAAAAGGGTCGGCGATGCCGAACAAGAAAATCGTGGCCAAGATCAGCAAGGCACAGCTCAAAAAAATCGCCGAGCAGAAAATGCCGGACATGAACGCTCCGACCGCCGCCGCCGCCGAAAAAATCATTGCCGGCACCGCCAAGAATATGGGGATCGCGGTGGAGTAAACAATAATCGGTAATCGTTAATCTTTAACCGTTAACAAAAAACAAACCAAAAAAATCCGGAAAGCCCGGATTTTTTTGGTGCGCCCGCCTTTGATTTGTTTGAAGCGTCATCTGCGGATTTCAAATAAAAACTGTTTTGTTGCATTTAATTTTGTTTTTGTCAAGGGTGGAAAGAGGGAGGGGAAAGGGGTATAATAAAAATGTTGAAGTTCTGTGCCTGAGGTGCATCCGCCCTTGTAATCGCGAAGGTTAGACCCTCGCAAAAATATGATTCTATCGGATAATGACATTAAAGAATACATTGCCGCCGGCAAGATCAAGATTGATCCGTTGCCGGATTTTGAGAGTTGTCTGGGGCCGTGTTCGCTGGATTTGCGGCTGGGAAACAATTTCAAGATGTTTCGGCCGTCAAACTACAACTTCATTGATGTGAAGAACAATTATAACGGCGAATTGATGGAAGAAGTGATCGTGGGTGACGATATGCCGTTTATCATTCAGCCGCGCGAATTTGTGATCGCAGTGACCAAGGAAACGATCACGCTCACGCCGGATTTGATGGGACGGCTGGACGGACGGTCGTCATTGGGACGGCTGGGGTTGGTGGTGCACAGCACCGCCGCGCGGTTTGACCCGGGGTGGACGGGCAAAGCGGTGATGGAATTCGGCAATCTGGGCATCCGCCCGATCATTCTTTATGCGGGAATGCGGATATGCGCGATGACTTTTGAAACGCTCTCTTCGCCGGCGGGCGTGCCCTATCTGATTCAGAAAGACCATAAATACGCCGGCCAGAGCGGGGCGGTGGCATCAAAAATTACCGAAGAACCGCAATAAAAATTTTCAATTTTCATTGAATTTTCAATGTTCCGATGAGATAAATGAAATGCGGCATTTTGTATTTGTTTGAAAACCGGTAAATTGATAATTCATTGGAAACTGAAAACTGAAAATTAAAAAACTGATTTTATGTTGTCTACCAAGGATGTCAAGATAAAGTTTTTGGGTGCGGCGCCGGTCTGGCAAGACGACACCGGCAAATTAAGCCCTCAGCAATTGGTGGCGCTGTCGGGGCTTTTGACCTACAGCGGCAAGTCCATCGGCGCGATTCTGGAAGAATTGCGGCGCGAAGGCAAGGATGTTGACAAAAAAGTCGCCGCGATCTTGCGCCAGTCGTCGCTGAAAGGGCACGCGTCAATGGCGACAACGCCGGCATTATCGTTTTCATACGAAGCCAGCAAATTCATTGATTCGGCGCTCACGGGAATCGTGTTCGCGTCGGCGATTATGGCTTCGGGAAGAAGAACCGACACCGTCCCTGAAGATATCGTCTATCCGCAAGCGATTGCCAAAGATTTGCGGGCGCGGGAAATTTATAAAATCGCCTCCGAAAAAAATATTGAAACATTAAATTGGCTGTTGGCGTCGGGGGTGGGCAAGGACGAGGCCAGCAAGATTTTGCAATACGGAATTTACGGCACCGGCATCATCCAATTTTCGGTGGAATCGTTGGCGACATTGAAGCGCGAATATGACGCCGAAAAGGAATGGATGCCCGAAGATGTCGGATTTTTGATCGGCGCGATTGAAAAAGAATTGAAGGGCGCGGGGATTGATTTGCTCTATGCCACCCGGCTGGCGGCGCCGCGCAACAATTATCCTTATCCCAACATTTTCAAGGATCCCGAAAAAACCAATCTGGCGCGCGCGGCGGCGGACTTGGCGGGAGGAGATGAATTCAAAATCATCGCCGCCGATTTTGTTCCCTCGGCGGGGCTGGAGCAAAGACTGAAAAGCCTGGAGCAAAAAATCGCCGCGGCGGCGCAAAGCAAAGAGAATTTGACGGCGAACTGGCAGGAAATCTTGTCCGAACGCCAGCAAATTTGCCGCGATTACGGCCTGTCGGCCAGCATCAAGATTTTTTCTTCGTCGGCATGGCGGGTTTGGGGCGACAAAAAACGGCATCGCACCGTGCCCATGGCGGTTGATTCGGTTTATGAGAGCGTTCGCCGCGCCGCGGAAGTCTTTTCGGCGCGGACCGCCGAAATCCGCGATCAGCATCTCGGCCATCGGGAAATTGACCGGATTAACCGCGTTTTTTCAATCCCGCCGGCGGTGCTTGCCAACAAGGAATATCTCTATGCCTATCTTGACGCGGCACGGTCGTCGTTTGCCGCTTATCGGGAATTGTTAAAAATCGGGATCGCGCCGCGGGACGCGGTTTTTGCCGTGCCGAGGGGGTTGAGGATTGACATCGTGCAGGATTACAATCTTTACAACCTTATCGCCGGATATTATCCGTTGCGGATTTGTTCCACCGCCGAAGAAGAGCTTCGCCGCGCCAGCCTCAGGGAAGTCGTGGCGATCAAAAATCTTTTGCAAGAACGGAAAATGGAATGGCTGGCGCGCCATATCGTGCCCAAGTGCCATTGTGTCGGATTCTGCCTGGAACGGGATTGTTGCGGAGCGATCAAAAGTTTGGCCAAAGATTATGACGACGATTTTCACCGATCAATGCACGCCGATCTGGAGAAAAAATTCCAGATGATATTAAACGAAATCAATGATTAAAAATCACCATCCGGGGAAATTCATCGTTTTGGAAGGATTGGACGGCGCGGGCAAATCAACCCATGCGAAATTGGCGGCGGATTTTTTGCGGGAATCCGGAATAAATGTTTTCTTGACGCAAGAGCCGAGTTTTTTGCCGGCGGGCGACTTGTCGCGGCGGCGGCTGGCGGGCGGTTGGGATTGTCCGCCGGAGTGTTTGCAGTTGCTGTTTGCCGCGGACCGCGCCGACCATCTGGCAAAAGAAATTTTGCCGGCGCTGGAAAACGGCGCGGCGGTTGTTGCCGACCGCTACTTTTTGTCGTCTTTGGCCTATGGCGCCGTTGATGTTGAAATGGAATGGCTGGCGCAAATCAATTCGCGGTTTTTGGCGCCGGATCTGACGATCCATCTGGATGTGCCGCCGGAAGTTTGCGTCCAAAGAATTGCCGCCAACGGAGAATCGGCGGAATTGTTTGAAAGAGTTGAAATTTTGGAAATTGTGAGGCAGAATTATCAAAAGGCGATGAAAATGTTTGACGGGGAGATGAAAATCGTTTCGGTTGACGGCAATCGGAATAAAGAAGAAGTGTTTGGCGATATTATCAATAAAATGAATGTAAAATTGAAAAATCAAAATGGAAAATGACAATGCAAAATTGAAAATTAAAAATGCCGGAACGTTTTAACATTTTGATTTGTCATTTTGAATTTTAAATTCATGAAACAATCTTCAAATAAAACCGTCAGAAAACTGCCGATCGCGTTGCGGATTGACCAAACCAACATTGATTCCAAGGCGAGCTTGTCGGACATCAAAAAAACTTGCGCGGAAGTGAAAAAATACGGCTTTCGCGGAATTTGCGTGAATCCCCAGTGGGTGGCCGCGGCCAAGGAGGAATTGAGGGGCTTCCCCGCCAGAGTGATTTGTCTGGTGGACGCGCCGATCGGCGACAGCACCCATGAGGAAAGGATGCAGATTTGCCTCACCGCCAAGAATAACGGTGCCGATGAGCTGGATGTGGTGGCGTCACTGCGCGATATCAAGCATGAAAGATGGGAGCAGGTGTATAAAGATTTGGCCGAAATCTGCAAAATTTTGCCGGCCAAAGTGATCATTGGTTCTGGTTATTTGACCGACAAGGAAATTGCCATGGTATCACGGCTGGTTAAGCAGGCCGGCGCGATTTGTGTGAAGACCGCCACCTCAAAAGACCCCCTGGAAGAGCGCGAATTAAAAGAGAAGGCGCACCATCTGGCGTTGATGAAAAAGAGCGCGCCGGGCTTGTTGGTCAAGGCTTCGGGGAATGTTAAAACCGCCAAGGACGCGCGCGCGTATGTTAAGGCGGGAGCCGACATTATCGGCACTTCCAACGGCGTGGCCATCGCCAAAGACAAATAAGATCAATTTTCAATTACCAATTTTCAATTTTCAATAAATTTTCAATGTTCCAATTTTCAATTTTTAAACAAACATAATACAAGCAAGGGGGGTTTGTTTGACGCATTGGCAATTGGTAATTCAATGAAAACTGAAAACTGAAAACTGAAAATTTATGAGTTATATTCCTACAATCGGATTAGAAATTCATTGCGAACTCAAAACTGCGTCAAAGATGTTTTGTTCGTGTCCCAACCGTCCGGATACCGGTGCGCCCAATACCAATGTTTGCCCGGTCTGCCTGGGACATCCCGGAACCTTGCCGGTGGCGAATCGCGAAGCAATCCGCTTGACGCGGCTGGTCGGTTTGGCGCTGGACTCCCGAATTTTGGAACATTCCAAATTTGACCGCAAAAACTATTTCTATCCGGATCTGCCCAAAGGGTATCAAATCTCGCAGTATGACCAGCCCCTTTGCCAGGGCGGATGTTTGGAAATTAACGACGGCGGAAAGCCCAAAAAAATCGGCATTACCCGCGTTCATTTGGAGGAAGACACCGGGAAATTGATGCATTCCGACGATAAAGACCATTCGCTGGTTGATTTCAACCGCGGCGGCGTGCCGCTGATGGAACTGGTTACCGAACCGGACATTGAAAATGCCGATCAGGCGCGCGAATTCGTCAAAGAGTTGCAACTGATCTTGCGCCATTTGGGTGCGTCGGACGCGGATATGGAAAGAGGGCAGTTGCGAGTGGAAGTCAATATCAGTTTGGGGCAAATCGCCTCGGATGGCAAAAAAAAATTGGGAACGAAAGTAGAGATCAAAAATTTAAATTCTCTCAAAGCGGTGGAAGGCAGTGTGGCTTTTGAGATTGGCCGCCAGACGGCGCAGATAAAAAACGGAGAGAAAGTGGTTCAGGAAACGCGGGGATGGAACGAATTTACCGGCCAAACTTTTTCCCAGCGGGAGAAGGAAGAGGCGTTTGATTACCGCTATTTTCCCGAACCCGACATTCCGCCGCTGGCAATTTCGCCCGAAGAGATCAAAAAGCTAAAAGCGGTGGTGGGGGAATTGCCGGCAAAAAAAAGATTCCGCCTGGCCGAACAATATGGCCTTGACGCGGCTATCGTTGAAATTTTTGTCGTTAATCGCGATTTGGGCGAATATTTTGAAAAAATCGCCAGCGAGCTGGAAGAATGGGCCAATGTCAAAGAAGGCGACTGCGAGAACAGCGACGTTCAAAACCATCAGCTGGCGCGGCTTTGCGCCAACTATCTCACCACCGATGTTCTGGGGGCGCTGGCGGGAAAATCGTTTTGCGAAAAAGAGTTTTTGGTGTCTCCGGAAAATTTCGCCGAATTTGTCTGTTTGATTTACAAAGGCGAAATCACTTCCAAAATCGCCAAACAAGTGCTGGCGGAAATGATAAAAACCGGCAATGATCCCAGCGCGATTATCACCCAAAAAGGATTAAGCCAGATTTCCGGCAAAAAAGAAATTGCCGTTATCGTTGAGGGAGTGATGGCGCGAAACGAAAAAGCCGTGGCGGACTATCGCGCCGGGAAGCAAAACGCGTTCCAATTTTTGATCGGCCAGGTTCTGGCGGCCACGCAAGGGCGTGCCAATCCCGATATTCTTAAAGAGGTTCTGTTGGAAGAATTGGGAAAGATTAAAGAATAGAGAATTGGGATGTACGCAACTACTCACTTGGGGTAGCGTATTTTTGCGTTTTAAGGGTCTATCCCCCGTGCCTGTCCCGAGGTAATCCGAGGGATAATCGCGGGGGTTAGACCCCGGTAAAGAATTGTAAGCACAAAATTAAAAGGGACTAACCCTCGCAGTAACGAGGGATAGTCCCTTTTAATTTTAGACCCAGTGAGTGATTACAGATACACAACTTGATAAACGTCACGATGAGAGATATTTTTTGACCGGAGAAAGAGCTTGCGCTTTTGCTTTGATCCAGCGGATGCGCTTGTCGCGCCCAAACCAGGTCATCTGCCGCTTGGCGTATTGCCAATCCTCTTTTTTTATCGTGTCAATCATTTTTTGGCGGCTGGTTTTGTTTTGCAAAAATTGCGAAACCGCGCGATATTCCAGTCCGAAAGATTCCAATTTATTCCAGGACAGGCCGGAATTTTTGAGTTTTCTGACTTCGGCGACCATGCCTTTTCTGATCCGTGCATCGGCGCGCCGTTCAATGAGCCGTTTCAATTTTTTTTCGCTTTTTTTGATTCCCAGAAACAAAATTTCATAATCAAGCGGTTGTTTTTTCAGTGCCGGCACGGGTTTGCCGGTGGTCTTGACGATCTCAATGGCGCGGATGAGCCGCCGCGGATTTTGGGGTTCAATGCTTTTGGCGCGGTCCGGATCAAGTTTGCGCAGTATGGAATATAATTTTTCCGCCGGCAGTTTTTCCAACTGCTGGCGGAATTTCCAATCCGGTTTGACCTGCGGAATGGTGATGCCGTCAACCACCGCCTGAATGTAAAAACCGGTGCCGCCGCACAAGATCGGAATTTTTCCGGCGCGACGGATTTTTTCAACGGCTTTTAACGCCAATTGGCGGTAGCGGGTGACGGTGAAGACCGACTTCGGGCTGGCAACATCCAAAAGATGATGGGGGATGCCCTTCGTTTCCGATTTTTTGATCTTCCCCGAACCGATGTCCATCCCCTTGTAGACTTGGCGCGAATCGGCGGAAATCACTTCGCCGTTGAATTTTTTGGCCAGCGCCACCGCCAATTCGGATTTGCCGGAAGCATTGGGACCGACGATGACAATCAGCTTGCTTGTTTTTTGTTTATGGCTATTATGTGTCATTGATTTTAATTCTCTGTTCCGCCGGTAAAAATTTCCAATTTCCAATTTCCAATTACCAATTTCCAATAAATTTCCAATGCTTCAATTTTCAAACAAAATACAAATGAATGCCCTGTTTGTTTCATTGGTAAATTGATAATTCAATGTCCGCCGGAGGCGGATGCGCCTTTGGCGCAAAAACTGAAAATTGAAAACTGAAAAATTATTTCTGTATTTTTCCCATCAGGCCGAAGGGCATCACCTTGACAACTTTTACTTTTACCATATCGCCGGGAGCGATATTATTACCGCCAGCGGCAAACTTGACGGTTTTGTAATGGCGGTCTTTGCCGAAAGCAAAACCGTTCTTTACGCAATCAACCAAAACATCAACGGTTTTGCCGCGCCATTTTTTATTATGGGCGAGTGCGGTGATTTTTACAATATCGTTTAAGATATTTTCTCGGCGTTTTTTCTCTTGTTCGGACACATTATCGGACATTGCCGCCGCGGCGGTGCCGGGCCGTCTGGAATAGCGGGAAATATAAGCCATATCATATTTTATTTCTTTGAAAATCCGGACGGTATTTTGAAATTCTTTTTCCGTTTCGCCGCAAAAGCCGACAATCACATCCGTGGAGATGGCGATTTCTCTTTCCAATCCTCGCCGGTGTTTTTTAAACGCCGCGCGGATTTTTTTAACGAGCGCTTTATACCGTGCCGCCGTGTAGGGCCGCTTCATCGCTTTCAGAATATGGTTGTCGCCGCTTTGCACCGGCAGATTAAGATAGGGCGTCACTTTTTGGCATTGCGCCATTGCCAAGACGGCGTTGCCGTCAAAGTCTTTGGGGTGGGGCGATGTGAATCTGATCCAGAAATCGCCGGGAATTTCGTTTGCCGCGCGCAACAATTTGGCAAAATCAATGCCCTGAAAATGATAATTGTTGACATTCTGTCCCAACAGCCAGATTTCTTTGGCGCCGTTTTTTACGGCCGATTCAATTTCGGCCAGAATGTCTTCGGCCGGGCGGCCTGCCAGCGGACCGCGCGTGTAGGGAACCACGCAATACGAACAGTAATTGTCGCACCCTTTTGAAATCGGCACCAGTGCGCTGAATTTTGAGGTTTGCTTGGGCGGAATGGCAAAATAGTCGCGAAGGTCCAACCTTTGCAAGTTTGCGAAGGTTGGACCTTCGCAAGTTTCATTATGTGTCAGATGTAAAATTTTTGGCCACCGGGAAAGAGTTTTAATATCAAAAATATGGTCAAAAATTTCGGCAAAACGGGGTTTGTCGCTTTCAACGACGCATCCGGTGAGAATTGCTCTGAATTCCGGGTTTGATTGTCTGATCAGCTTGAATTTTTGCTCCAATCCAAAAACGCGGTCGGCGGCCATCTGCCGCACCGAACACATCACCACCACGAAAATGTCCGCTGTCTCCGCTGTTGAGGCCTCTTTCATTCCCCGCGACTCAAAAAGTCCGGCGATGCGCTGAGCGTCGGAAATGTTCATCTGGCATCCGAAAACCTGGATAAAATATCTCATTAGGATTTTGCGTAATTATTGACTCTAACAGATTTTTTTCAAACTTAAAACCTCGCTTCGGGCGAGGTTTTTTGAGGCGGACTTATTTTTGCAAAATAAGTTTATCAAGAATGCTTTTTACCGTTTCAATCGCTTGCGATAAGTTGGCGCCTAAGTTTTTAATATCAATCGCGGGTATGGTTCCTTCCCAAGATGGGCCTTCGGTGGCAGTTTGGACGTTTTCATTATTATTACCGCTTTGACCGCAGGCACAATAACATTGGTTGCTGCAAACAATTTGGCCGTTGGCCTTGATGCAGGCTTCTTTTTGGGCGGCGGTAATGGTTGATCCCAAAGGCTTGAGGCATATTTCCGGAGTGATGATTGTTGTTGGGGCTTTCGTTCCGCAACAGCAGGCACGCCCGCCGGTGCCACCTAATGTGGGAGTGCAATCAGATGTCCATCCCAAATTTAATTCACCGGCCCTGCATCCGGCGTTGGGATCGGTGTTCATGATTCCGGTTGACCACATATTGCAGCGACTTGCGGTATAACCCTTAAACTTGCAAAGGTCTGCGCACGTTTTATTTTCTGCCGCAACGCAGTCTGCCGGGCAGGTGGCCGCGGTTTCGCCGGTTTCGCAGGTGCCGTTGCCGCACAAGGCGCAGTTATTTTGGGAGATTGCATTAACCTCGCCGCATGGTGAGCAAGAGATGCCCGCACAATTTTCTTTTTTAGGAAACGCGCTGTAGTCTTTACCTTTTTCATAGGCAACCCAACCGTTGGTTCCTACCAAAGAGCGTGATATTTTTTGCGGGCAACCGCAACATTCGTTAGCTTTAAATCCGATCACGCAGTTATTGCAATCGGCTGGACAGCTTGCCGCGGTTTCGCCGGTTTCGCAGGTGCCGTTGCCGCACAAGGCGCAGTTATTTTGGGAGATTGCATTAACCTCGCCGCATGGTGAGCAAGAGATGCCCGCACAATTTTCTTTTTTAGGAAACGCGCTATAGTCTTTACCTTTTTCATAGGCGACCCAACCACCGGTTCCTACCAAAGAGCGTGAAATTTTTTGCGGGCAACCGCAACATTCGTTGGCTTTAAATCCAATCACGCAGTCATTGCAATCGGCGGGACAATTATATGCGTTCTCGCCCTTACCACACACACTGTTGCCACAGTAGGTGCAAATGCTGTTTGCGCTCTTGCTACACGCGACGGTAGGAGAGCAATCCATTATCGCGGTCAATCCTGAGCAACATTGATTAATATTTGATGTGTTCGTATTCCAGTATGCAATTTCTCCTTCCTTGGCGCAATTAACTTTTACGTCGCAGTCCGCGGGGCAGTTGCACTTGTTTTCGCCAGCACCGCAAATGCCGTTGCCGCAGTTAGCGCAAATAACCGAACCATCATTGGGAGCCCCTCCACATGCTCCATCATCGGCGAGTATTTGATTTGAAATGCCTTTCAGTCCGGCGCAACAGTCGGGCATACTCATACTTTTGGTTCTCCCTTCCGCGGTGCAAGATACGGTTATTGTATTGCAGTCCGCCGCGCAAGTGGCTGCGGTTTCGCCGAAGCGGCATTTGCCGTTGCCGCAGGTTTCCTGGGGCTTTAATTGGGCGATGAGCGCGATGATCTGCTGGATTTGCTGTTTGAGCGTTTCAATCATCTGCATCATTTGCGCGATGGCGGGATTTGCATCGCCATTATCGGTTTGCGCTTGCACGGTGTTTATATTTGTCGCGAAGATTCCGGCACCCGCGATGATTGCCGCCAACCCGGCGGCCAAGATTTTGCTTTTGAGGTTCATATTTTGGATAAATGATTAAAATTTTTACAATGCTACTTACAATGCTACTTACAATGCTACTTACAATGCTACTTATACATTGTCCGATTATTACATTTGTAATGCGTCATGTGTTTTATTTTCGACCTTTTTGAATTGCGATTGTAATTTTATTGTAAAATGATTTTATTTTTTATGCCAGTGGTGGTGGAGTGCTTACCGGATATTACCCCTGCGGTTATCTTTTGGAATGCCTCGCTCCTTGGGGCGGGCAACTTATTCGCAAAAAAACAAAAATCCCGATTCGGGATTTTTGTTTTTTGGATTGCCCAAGACTAATCGTTGCAAGATGCGCCGGACAATGAATTACAGGTTGCGGAGCAATGGCAATTATTGACCGTGCCGTTGCCGGCATAAATCTGACCTCCGGCGGCCTGACATTCGTAATAAGACAAACCGGATGAACAGGCTATTTGTTCACATTTTTCTATGTTGACCGAACTTTTCATTTCGGCGCCGGCGGTGGCACCCAGCGCTTCGGGAAGTGTTAAACGATAGAGTTTGTTGTCAATTCCGGCGAATTTGGAGGGCGTTAGTTGTTGTCCGGCACCGCCGCTGGTTTGCCATCCTCCCCATACTCCGGCGGAAGTTTCATTCCTCCACCACATGTTTTTGTCGGTGCCGATAGCGTATATGGCTGCTTTCGATTCCGAATTCCAAGATGCGGGGACGGAAATTGTGGGGGTTCCGCTTATTTGTCCGCCCAATGAATACCACGCGACGAGCCGGCCATCGGCCGGATAATATTCGCTGACCCACAGAGCGTTCTCGGCACCTTTTCCGGTAATAATCAAGCGATTGCCGGCAGGCTTAATGTCAGGGGTTCCCACGATCACGCCGCCGAGTTCTTTTGTTGTGGTCCATTTTTGGCAACCGGAGCAATCTGCGGCGCAGCCGGTTATCGTTTCGCCGGAATCACAGATGCCATTCCCGCATTTATTATTATCTTTCGGCAGGCATGTCCCGGAAATAGCTCCCATTACGCAAGTTGTTCCTTCACAACATTGGTTCGGCGTCAAAATTTTCCCATAGGGGTTTGTTGTTGATGATGTCCAGCACGGCCAATATGGCAATGCGCATTTTGCCGTGCCGCAATCTGCGGCGCAACTGAGCTGATCCTCTTTGTCTTCGCAGATACCATTGCCGCAGCTGCGGCAATCTTTGGCGCAGTGTTCCTGCAATTCGTTTTCAGAACAAATGCCATCGCCGCATTTATAACAGATAAACAATCCTTGAGCATCGATGCTACCGCTCGAAACCGCCGGGCGATGATTCGCAGTCAGTCCTTGGCAACATTTTTGGTTTTGTTGCCCCCATTTTCCCTCTTGAATGCAATTATTAACCTGGCAGTCCGCCGGACAGGTGGCCGCGGTTTCGCCGAAGCGGCATTTGCCGTTGCCGCAGGTTTCCTGGGGCTTTAATTGGGCGATGAGCGCGATGATCTGCTGGATTTGCTGTTTGAGCGTTTCAATCATCTGCATCATTTGCGCGATGGCGGGATTTGCATCGCCATTATCGGTTTGCGCTTGCACGGTGTTTATATTTGTCGCGAAGATTCCGGCACCCGCGATGATTGCCGCCAACCCGGCGGCCAAGATTTTGCTTTTGAGGTTCATATTTTGGATAAATGATTAAAATTTTTACAATGCTACTTACAATGCTACTTACACATTGTCCGATTGTTGCGCCGGCAATGTGCGGGGTGTTTTGTTTTCGGCCTTTTTTTGATTGCGATTGCAATTTATTTTATTTAGGGATCAATATACCGCATTTTTCGTTGTCATTGTCCGCGCCTTCTTTGACCGCATTACCTCCGTTCATTGGGCCTGGCAATCGGATATTTTGATGATGGTGAATTCTTCCCACAAGCCGATCTTGTCGCGGTTGGCGACCAACGATTGCGCGCCGCTGTTTTCGGCGGTAACAAGGCGGTTGTTTGCGGAGGCCCTGATCGCAACATAATGGGTGTTGAAAATCGGGGCGAGAACGAAGCTCTCAATTTGCCGGCTTTTTGCAGGTGACTTGAAAATTTTGGCTTTCTCCGGGCGAATAGGTTTTGGCGCCGTCGGGATAAACTTTCAGCAAACCGTCGCAACATTCGCCCTCCAAATAACCGAACAATTCTCCTTCTTTTTTGCAATTTACAACAGTATCTGGTTTTGTATTGTTGAAATCTGCGATGAGCTTTCGACAAATAAAGCCTCCCGTGACGGCTTGCGTGCCGTTCGGATAGAGTCCGGAGCAACAAGGTATTGTTATCCCAGCGGTCAATCCAACCTCGCCAGTCTCGCCTTCTCCTTCGCTGTAGCAAGTCTTTGCGCCAAAACAATCCGCTGGACAGTTGGCGGCGGCTTCACCGAGGCCGCAAATGCCGTTGCCGCATTTGGCGCAAATTCCGGATCCGTTATCATGACAATAATTGCCGGAACAAGCAATGCGCGCCAAACCAGCGCAACAGGATTGATATGGAAGAACAATTACACCTTCCTTGGCACATGCGGTAATTTGGCCGCAGTCAGCCGGACAGGTGGCCGCGGTTTCGCCGAAGCGGCAAGCGCCGTTGCCGCAGGTTTCCTGGGGCTTTAATTGGGCGATGAGCGCGATGATCTGCTGGATTTGCTGTTTGAGCGTTTCAATCATCTGCATCATTTGCGCGATGGCGGAATCGGTTTGTTGTGCGCCATCGGTTTGCGCTTGCACGGTGTTTATATTTGCCGCGAACATACCAAAGCCCGCGATAATTGCCGCCAACCCGGCGGCCAGGATTTTGCTTTTGAGGTTCATATTGTTTTTATTTTAGTATCAATTTTTTAGTTTGCTGTTGCGATAAACAAGTTTTATGGTGCTGGTTTTAATATACTACGCTCCGCATTTCTTCTTCGTATGCGCTGTCATGGCCAACTTTTGCACCGATGATGGCGATGATCGCATCTTCATTTACGGTAAAACGACCGTATGCCTTGCTTCCCTGATCGGTTGTATCTCCGGCAAAGCATTGCTGGCCGATCCAACCGTCCAAAAGGTATTCGTTTTGTGCCAAGACGATCGTTCTGCCCGCCAGACTGTCATATTTGATGCCGCCGAATACTGCCGCCCGCCGGGCATAATTTCCGATAGAGATCGTTTCATCGCCGATTTTCATATAATCATCGCCAAAAACCACGGTTTGCCCGGGCAATCCTTTAATAACATTCAGCGATAATCCGGGCCCCATTGCCATGCAATAGTTGTCATTTTTCGCGGCGTCGTAATAAACGATGTCGTTTTTTTGCGGCGAAGCGGTTTTAACTGAAACAATATCGCCCAAAGCGAATCCGTTGCCCGAAACTTTGATTAATGATTTGCCGTCAACAATATTGCAGTCGCGCAGGCATTTTTCTCCGGCGCTGCAAGTGTTATCGCCGCATTTGGCGCTTCGGCAGGTGTAATTAGTTTGGACCGGACATTCGCGGCCAACTTGGCAGGCCCGTTGTCCGTTACTCATCATTTTTTCCAATCCGGAACAGCACTGCTTGGAATCATTAACAAAAACCTCTCCTTCCTTGGCGCAATCCGCAATTTGCTGGCCGCAATCCGCGGGCGAATTACAACTGTTTTCGCTGGTACCGCAGATTCCGTCGTCTTTTTTTATGCATACCCGAAAACCACCGGGCGGGGTTACGCATTGACCGTTCCAAAGGGAACCGTTGGCAGGAGTTAATTCGAAACAACATTCTTTATTGTTTCCCGGGGAGATTGTTTCCCCTTCTTTGGCGCACACGATTGTAGTTGTGCCGCAGTCTGCCGGACAGGCGGCCGCGGTTTCGCCGAAGCGGCAAGCGCCGTTGCCGCAGGTTTCCTGGGGCTTTAATTGGGCGATGAGCGCGATGATCTGCTGGATTTGCTGTTTGAGCGTTTCAATCATCTGCATCATTTGCGCGATGGCGGAATCGGTTTGTTGTGCGCCATCGGTTTGCGCTTGCACGGTGTTTATATTTGCCGCGAACATACCAAAGCCCGCGATAATTGCCGCCAACCCGGCGGCCAGGATTTTGCTTTTGAGGTTCATATATTATTGGTTATTTTTAATTTTTAAAAAGAATTCGCGAAAAACAATCCTTACGGCACATTTACAATTTCATTATATGATTTATTTGTGAAAAACAAAAATCCCGAATTTTCGGGATTTTTATTTTTTTGGTTCTATAATCCAGGCAAGACGATTAAATCGGAAAAATTTTGCGTGAGAGCCTCTGTTGGTCCTTATTATTTGGACGATGTTCCGGTACAACAGCACGCTTCCAGAACTCCATATTCATTGGCGACACAATAGTTTCCTCCCAGCGCATAGCCTTTTTCTACGCATTCCTTACTGCAAGTCGCGTCAAGTGCCGTTTGGCAAGCCGATTGGGTGTTATAGGTCTTCAGACTGGAATACATATAAATGCCACAAAACTGTTTTTGCTGGCAAATCTTGTGGGTGTCATCAGACCACCAAAGGTTTTCGCATGAAGTGGATGCCCCTGTACAACAGCATGTCTCAAGGATGCCATATTCATTGGCGACACAATAGTTTCCCCCCAGCGCATAGCCTTTTTCTACGCATTCCTTACTGCAAGCCGCGTCAAGCGTTTTCTGGCAAGCCGCTTGGGTTTCGTAGGTCTTCAGCCCTGAATACATATAAGCGCCGCAAAATTGTTTCTGCTGGCAGATTTTGCTCGTGTTGTCGCTCCACCAAAGAGTTTTGCATGCAGCGCTGTTTTGACAATCCGCGGGGCAGTTATATGCGTTCTCGCCCTTACCACACACACCGTTGCCGCAGTAGGTGCAGATGCTGTTTGCGCTCTTGCTACACGCGACGGTAGGGGAGCAATTCATTACCGCGGTCAATCCTGAACAACATTGATTGATATTTGATGTGTTCGTATCCCAGTATGCAATTTCTCCTTCTTTGGCGCAATTAACTTTTATGTCGCAATCCGCGGGGCAGTTTGTCGGAGTTTCTCCCGGATTGCAAATGCCGTTGCCGCATTTGGCACAAGTCATTTCCGAGCCGTGAACCGGGTCATCATATGAAACGGCGATGAGTCCGTCGCAACATTTTAATAAGTTTCCAATGTTGTATCGCGTTTGGCCTTCTTTGGCGCAGTTGGTTGATGATCTGGCGCAATCCGCGGAGCAATTGCAAGTATTTTCTCCGATAGCCGAATTGCATTTGCCATCTCCGCAATTTATGCACTTATAAAAACTATAGCCGTTATCCCATAGTTTTTGAGTTTGAACGCAAACTCCATCCTTTTCCTTTTCTCTGCCGTCAAATAAATATGGAGTAAGATTGCCGCAACAACGCTCTGCTTGACCGTATATCTCTCCTTCTTTGGCGCAATCCGCAATTTGCTGGCCGCAGTCCGCCGGACAGGTGGCCGCGGTTTCGCCGAAGCGGCATTTGCCGTTGCCGCAGGTTTCCTGGGGCTTTAATTGGGCGATGAGCGCGATGATCTGCTGGATCTGCTGTTTGAGCGTTTCAATCATCTGCATCATTTGCGCGATGGCGGGATCGGTTTGTTGTGCGCCATCGGTTTGCGCCAGGGCGCAATTCGCGCCAAAGATCGTGCCGCCGGCAATAATTGCCGCCAACCCGGCGAGCAGGATTTTGCTTTTGAGGCTCATATATTAATTTAATGATTAAAGTTTTTACAATGCTACTTACAATACTGCTTACGCATTGTCCGATTGTTGCGCCGGCAATGTGTGTGGCGTTTTGTTTTTTAATTACGACTGTAATATATACGCGGTTGGATTTTCCCGCAAAGGTCGCGAAGGTCTAACCTTCGCTATCCTTCGCTTTGCTCTTATACATATTTTTATGCCAGAGAAACCTCTTCCACATTGTCGGCCACGATTTTGGTTTCGCCGTCGCGCAGATCAATGCGGCCGTAGACATAGACCACCTTGCTCTCGCAAAACACTGCCGGATTTTTTTCCATCGCCGACGCGAACACCACCACTTCAATGCGGTCGGTCAAGTCTTCCAGGCTCATAAACATCATCGGTTTGCCGCTCTTGGTGATGATTTTCTTGACGGTGGAAATCATTCCGCCGGTCTTCACCATTCGTGCGGCCTGGCCTTCTTTCACGCGGGAAATCTTCAGGCATTTTTTCTCCATTTCACTCCGGTATTCTTCCAGCGGATGGGAAGTGACGAACAATCCCAAAAGTTCTTTTTCCCAAATCAATTTTTCGGCCTTGCCGGCAGGATGCGCGAAGGATAGCGAATAGCCGTTGATCTTGGCCGCCGGCAGGGCGGCAAAAAGCCCCTGCTGGCCGTTGGATTTGCTCTTTTCGTTTTCCCGGCCGATTTCCAGAAGTTTTTCAACGTTGGCCAGCAGAATATTTCTTTCGGCCATTGCGTCAAAAACGCCGGCCTTGATCAGCGCTTCCAGGGATTTGCGGTTGATCACTTTGGGATTGATTCTTTCCATAAAATCAAAAATATCCCGGAACTTGCCGCCTGTTTTCCGTTGTGAAACCACCTCGTTGACCAGATTCTCGCCGACATTTTTCACCGCCGCCAGCCCGAAGCGGATTTTGTTGCTTTCGGGAATCACGGTAAATCCGTGATAACTTTCATTGATGTCGGGCGCCAGCACTTCCAGCCCCATATTTTTGCATTCGCCGATCAGATAGCCGACGCGTTCCACGTCGTTTTTTTCGGAAGTGATCAGCGCGGCCATAAATTCCGCCGGATAATGCGCTTTCAACCAGGCGGTTTGGTAGGCGATCATCGCGTAGCAGGCCGCGTGCGATTTGTTAAAAGAATAGTCTGCGCTGGGTTCAATCCAACTCCAAATTTCAACGGCGATCTTCTTGGCGATGCCGTTTTTTTGGCAACCGTCAATGAATTTTTGTTTTGACGCCATCATCAAATCCTTGATCTTTTTGCCGATGGCTTTGCGCAGGGTGTCGGCTTCGGCCATGGAAAATCCGGCCAGCTCCTGCGCGATTTTCATCGTTTGCTCCTGATAAAGAATAATGCCGTAGGTCGGGCCAAGAATTGATTCAAGTTTGGGATGCAAATAGGCGGGGATTTTCAAACCGCTCTTGCCGTCAATGAAATCCGGGATGAATTGCATCGGACCCGGGCGGTAGAGGGCGACCATGGCGATGATGTCTTCAAATTGCGTGGGCTTCAATTGTTTTAAATATCTTTGCATCCCCGCGCTTTCAAGTTGAAACACGCCCACGGTGTCGCCGCGCGCCATCAGCGCATAGGCCTCCTTGTCGTCCATCGGGATGGTTTTGAGATCAATGTTTTGATTCCGCACCAGGTAGATCCGCGCCAGCGTGTCTTCAATGATGGTCAGGTTTTTTAATCCCAGAAAATCCATCTTCAACAGTCCCATATCTTCAATGGCGTGCAGTTCGTATTGGGAAACCAATCCGTTGTCGTCGGCGGTGGGATGTTGCACCGGCACGATCTCGTCCAACGGGACGGGCGAGATCACCACGCCGCAGGCGTGCGTGGACGCGTGGCGGGCGCAACCCTCCAGCTTTCTGGCAAAGCCCATCAGTATCCGCGCTTTTTCATCGTTTTGGACCAAAGCTTTCAGATCGTCGGCTTTTGCCAGCGCCTCATCCAAATTCATGCCGAAAGGAATCATTTTGGCCAATTTATCGCAATAACTGTAGGGATATTGCAGAACCCGGCCGACGTCGCGCACCACCGCGCGCGCGGCCATGGTGCCGAAAGTGATGATCTGCGCCACGTGTCCATGTCCGTACTTTTGGCTCACGTATTCAATCACTTCCGGCCGGCGCCGGTCGGCAAAGTCCATATCAATATCCGGCAAAGATACTGCGGAACGGCCGGGGTTCAGGAATCTTTCGAACAGTAAACCGTATTTCAGCGGATCAATGTCGGTAATATTCAAGAGATAGGACACGATGGAGCCGGCGGCCGATCCGCGGCCGGGTCCGACGACGATGCGATTGTTTTTGGCCCAATTGACGAAATCCTGCACGATCAAAAAATATTCAATGAATCCCAACTCCTTGATCGCGGCGAATTCATATTCAAAGCGATCCAAAGTTTCCCGGGAGGGATTCTGGCCGTAGCGTCTTTCCATTCCCGCGCGGCAAAGGTCGCGGAGATAATCTTCGTTGTTCTTGTTCTCCGGCGGAGTGAAGCGCGGCAGTTTGGTCTTTTTGAGCTCAAATTCAAATTGGCACATTTGCGCGATCTTGGCCGTGTTTTCAATCGCCTCCGGGAAATCCTTAAAATCCTCAATCATTTTCTGCGGGCTTCTCATTGAAAAATCTTCGCCCTTCATCGTGAGGCGTTCGGGATTGTTGATGTCGGCCCCGGTATTGATGAGCATCAAAATATCCTGCGCTTCCATATCGTCGGCATTCAAATAATGGATGTCGTTGGTGGCAACCAGTCCGATGCCGGTTTTTCGGGCAATTTCAATCAATCCCTCATTGGCCGGCAATTGCTCGGGAAGATTCGGATGATGCTGGATCTCCAGAAAGAAATTTTCCTTGCCGAATATGCCTTGATAGCGGCGCGCGCATTCAAGCGCCTCGTCCATTTTTTTGGCGATGGCCAGGCGGGGGATTTTCCCCTGAATGCAGGCGGTCATGGCAATCAATCCCTCTTGGTGTTCGGCTAAAAGTTCTTCGTCAACGCGCGGCTTGTAATAAAATCCTTCCAGATGCGCTTTGGTGACCAATTTTACCAAATTGCGATAGCCCGCTTCGTTTTTTACCAGCAGAACCAGATGATGGCGCGCGTCGTCAATCTGCGGCCGGCGCAAAAGACGGCTTTCCAGCGCGACATAGACTTCACAGCCGATGATTGGTTTGATGCCGCGCTTTTTGGCCTTTTTATAGAATTCCACGGCGCCGTACATATTGCCGTGGTCGGTAATTGCGCACGCGTCCATTCCCAAGGATTGGACCTTGTCCAAAAGCGGATCGATTTGCGCCAATCCGTCCAGCAAACTGTAATGGGTGTGAGTATGTAGATGGACGAAATCCATAGTTAAAATGAAAAATTAAAAAATCAAAATAAAAAATAAGGTAAAATTCCTGCCGGAATTTTGATCTTCTATCCATCCGCCAGAATATCCCGGGGCTTTGCCCCGGCGATGTTTGGCGGGGAATCAAATTTTTCCGATGATTTTTTCTTCCGGGAGGCCGCCAAGATCGATCAACCCCTTGTTGTAAATGCAATCATTGAGGAAAAAATTTCCTTCAAGTTTCAAATCGCGCGCCGCCAGACGCTGTCTTATGAGTGCGCTCTTCAGATTAACGTCGCCGGCGACATTGGCGCCGCTCAAATCCAGGAAGCCGTTGATTTGCGCGTTCTCGCACAGCACGTCGCCGTTGACCTTCAATTCTCCTTGAAGGTAATTCTGCACCTCCGCGCCGCGCAGATCAACGTTTCCCAGCGCGACCGCTTTGGCCAGACTTACGAATCCGTTAATCCTTGTTTGCGGTATCAAAACCGATCCGGTGATGTTGATCCCGGACAAATTCATCGTTTGCCCGACCCACGCTTTTTCCATCAACAGATCGCCGATGAGCTTTCCCCGATTGAAAAAAAACGAGCCGTCTATCGCCGCGTTTGCGAGGTTGACGTTGCCGTTAACGCCGGCGTCCGCAAAAAACACGTTGCCGATAATCAAAGTGTTTTGAAAATTAATTCCGTAATCAAAATCCTTTTCCATCAACGAGAAAGACTTCAGCGTCTTTCCGGCGAAATTCGCGTCGCGTCGGTCAAGTGCGGCCTGTTCCATTTCGGTGTCGATGTCTTTTTTGCTCCAAACGAGCACCGGTTTCCCGGCGATGACAAACTCCTCCATTGATTTTACCGCAAAAGAATTAAGGTTATAATCTACTTGGGACGCTGTTTCAGGAAACGTCCCTGTTGCCATTATAACCGAAATCAATAAAAATTGAAATCTGTCCATTGTGCCAATTTCGTTTGCGAATCCCGTTGTTTCCGGCGCGGCTTCAAACTGGTGATCGGCGTTGACGAAGCCGGCCGCGGCCCGTTGGCCGGACCGGTGCTGGCCGCCGCCGTGGCGGTTGTTTTGCCGATTAACGGGCACGATTTTGCCGATTTGCGGGGGATGGTGCGCGACTCCAAAGAAATGGCGCCCGCGGCGCGCGAAGCGGCTTATCGCCGGATCATTCGTCACAAAAACCTTGTTTGCGCGTCGGCGTCGATTGGGGAAAAAATCATCGACAAGATCAATATTTTGGAAGCGTCAAAACTGGCAATGGCCCGGGCGGTCGGGCGGGTGAAGAAACGGATGGCAAATGAGATTGGCGCCCGCGGCGTTATTTGTCTGATTGACGGTAATTTCGCAATAAAGATTTCCGGCGCGCAAAAATCGATTGTCGGCGGCGACGCTAGAGCGTTTTCCATTGCCGCAGCGAGCGTTGTTGCCAAAGTCCGGCGCGACCGCCTGATGGAAAAGATCGACAAACTTTATCCTGAATACGGATTTGCCCGGCACAAAGGCTATGGCACCAAGAAACATTTGGCCGCCATTGAGAAGTACGGCCTTTGTTCCGTCCATCGCCGCACCTTTGCCCCTTGCACTTCCGCCGCCCGCAAGGGTATAATGAAAAAGTGAGGCGCGAAGTCTCCGGTAGCGATTTAATAATAATAAAAAAAATGAGTCCTGCAAAAAAACGCAATAAGCTTGATCGCGCGACGGCCATTGGGTTCACCGTGAATTTTTGCGCGACGTTTTCCTTGATTTTCACAATCGGTCTTTTGGCGGCGGCCGGCATTGCCGGCGGCAAATCAGGCGGCGCGGCGGCATTGTCGCAAGGGATGAAGCAGGCCGTCTGTTCCTGTCCGGAAACGGAGGAATGTTCGGTTGCGCCCCTGGCGCCGGCGGTATTGTTCCCGGTTTCCGCCCAACAGCCGATGGAGGCCGCGTTGGAGATCAATGTTGACGAGGGGGGATTCTCTTCGCGGGAAATCAACCTTTCAAATTCCAGTTCCCGGACACTCAAAATCGTCAATAAAGGCGTCCGCGTCCACTCTTTTGCCATAACGGGGATCGGACTGAACTCCGGCATGATTGAACCGGGGCGGTCCGTGACGATGGCGCTGGATGTACCGGTAACGGGCACTGCGGAATTTTATTCGTTGGCGGACGGCGATGACAGTGAAGATTTTCGCGGCACAATCGTTTTTGAATGATAACGCGCCTCGCCACGGCGGGACGCGTGGAGAAGCAATCATTCGCCGGGGTTTTGCATCTTCCGGGGTCGTTCCCCGGCGTCGCATTGGGGAGCGGGGCAACCCCTTTAACAAAGAATCCGACTCTAAAATCCAAATGCTCTTGAAGAGGCCTAACCCTTCCGATTGCGAAGGGGATGGACCCCAAAGATGCGAGGCTTAACATCCTCGGCAACTATTCCCCGGTGAGTTTGCGCGGAGAAGATTTGATTTTTTACGAAATTTATGTTAAGAAACAGTCGTTGTTTAATTTTGGGTTTGGTTGATTGAATGCTGATTTTTCTATTAGACCTACCGCTCAAAGATTTCCGTAGTGAAATTTTCAGGTTTCGGGGCAGAAGCGATTTTGCGTAGCAAAATATGCGAGCCGAACGAAGAGCGAGGAGGCATACTTGAAACTAAAGTCTGCCGACGAGCGATGAGTTTGGCTTAGCCGAAATATGGAAATTGCAGTAGAAAATCTTTGAGCGGTAGGTCTAATACTCATCAACTCATTACTCATTAACTATTTTTATGGGTGGCGTACCAAAAAAAAGACATACCAAAGGGAGCCGGAACCAGCGCCGGATGCACTTGTTTTTGAAGAACCCTTCTTTCTCCCAGTGCGCGAAATGCGGCAAACCGGTTAAATCCCACCATGCCTGCCCGTTTTGCGGCCATTATCGCGGCAAGGAGGCGGTGGATGTGTTTTCCCGTCTTGACCGCAAACAGCGGCGCGACCGGGAGTCGGAAATTGCGGCCCAAGCTACGGCAAAAGAAACAAAAACTTCCGAGGCGATCAATTAGGTTGTCGCAAAGTATAATGTTGGGAATTTGTTGTTTGTCATTTTGAGATATGGCTTCAAGGCATCTTACGCGATCAATCGTGATGCAATCCCTTTTTGAATGGGATTTTTACGGTCGGAAAAACGACCTGGAGCCCATTTTGCAAAGAAATCTTGACGAGTTCGGCCCCGGATTGGAAGAAACGGAATTTGCGCGGGAATTGTCGGCGGGCGTGACGGGCAAATTGCCGGTTTTGGACTCAATTATCGCGAAAGCCGCGCCGCAATGGCCGATTGATCAAATCAGCGTGATTGACCGCAATATCCTGAGGCTGGGGTTGTTTGAACTGCTCTATGAAGATAAAAAGGCGGTGCCGCCCAAGGTGGCCATCAATGAAGCCATTGAACTGGCGAAAAATTTCGGCGGAGAAAGCTCGGGGAAGTTCGTCAACGGCGTTTTGGGCACGGTCTATAAGGAGATGCTGGAACAAAATCCCGGGCTGGCGGATAATGACAACCCTAAAAAATAGGCAATAATGATAATCTAAAATTGAAAAATCAAAAATCAAAATGATAATTAAAAATGATAAAATTACGGAATTAAAAGTTTTTTAATTTTAAACTGTCATTTTCAATTTTGATTTTTCAATTTTCAATTTGCAACGATGAAGGATTTTTCCAAGCTTGAAAAAAAACTGGGCGTAGTCTTTAAAAATCGGGATTTGCTCACGCAGGCGTTTATCCACCGTTCCTATCTGAACGAGAACTCCCAAGTCAATTTGGGAAACAACGAGAGATTGGAATTTTTGGGCGACGCGGTGCTGGAACTGGCGGTTACCGAATATCTCTATCTTGCCTATCCGGGCAAGTCCGAGGGAGAGCTCACCAGCTGGCGCGCGGCGCTGGTGAACACGAAAATGATCTCTTCGGCTGCGGCGCGGATGGGATTTGGCGATTTCCTCCTGCTTTCGCGCGGAGAAGCCAGAGAAGAAGGAAAATCGCGGCAATATATTTTGGCCAATACTTTTGAAGCTTTTATCGGCGCGCTTTATCTGGATCGCGGCAATGAGGCTTGCCGCAATTTTATCAAAAACAACCTTTTGGGGGAACTGCCGGAAATTATTGCCAAAAAATTATACAAAGACGCCAAGTCGCATTTTCAGGAAATGGCGCAGGAAATCGCCAAGATCACTCCGGTCTACCGCGTTTTGGACGAACGCGGGCCGGATCACGCCAAGTATTTCACCGTCGGGGTTTATTTGGGGAACGAATTGGTGGCGCAAGCGGGCGGTTATTCAAAACAGGAGGCTGAAGAAGAAACCGCCAAAGCCGCTCTGGCGGCGAAAAAATGGCAATAACGCGCTTTGCGCAATTTCCAATTATCAATTGCAATAAATTTTTCAGTGCATCAATGAACCAAACGGAATGCAAGCGTGGATTTTGTCTGGACATTGGAATTTGAAACATCCATTGAAAATTGAAGTTTGAAAATTGAAAATTAATGGTTTTGCATTGCAAAAAACGTGAAAGTGTGTATAATATGAGGCGTTGCGAATAACAGATTAAACTAAATTATGTTAACTATCAGATTGCGCCGTATCGGCAGAAAAAACCAGCCGTCGTTTCGGGTGGTGGTGGCCGATAAACGGGTTTCGGCGTCCGCGGGCAAGTTTTGCGAAGAAGTCGGTTTTGTCAACCGCGTTACCAAAGAGATCAAGCTTGATCGGGAAAAGATCGCATACTGGATGAAGAAAGGCGCCCAGCCGTCACCGACGGTCAGGAACATTCTTATTGCCGAAAAAGCGATTGAAGGGAAAAAAATTCCGGTTCACGCCAAGTCCAAGAAGAAGGAAGGCGCCGCCGAACCGGCCGCTCCGGCAAAAGAAGCGTCTCCGGCCGCCGCGGCGGCGGTTTGACAACGATTTTTGATTTGGAATATAATGGTGGCATAGGCGTTGATAATGGTGCCTGAAAGGTCGAAAATTTTGTTTGAATGAATGATACGCGATATCTATGGAAAATAAAAACGACCAGGAATTTCTTGAGTTCTTGATCAAGTCGCTGGTGGATCATCCCGAAGATGTGAAAGTGAGCCGCACCGTTGACGAAATGGGCGTTCTGCTCTCGTTGAAGGTCAATGCGGAAGATATGGGCCAGATCATCGGCCGCAGCGGGAGCACCGCGCGGGCGATCCGCAATCTGGTGCGCATTATCGGCTTAAAGAACCACGCGCGCGTCAATTTGAAGATTGAAGAGCCGGAAGGCGGCCGCCGCGCGCCGCGGGTGGAGGAAAAACCTTCCCGCGACGATGACGAGGACGATCTCAAGTTCTAGTTGCAACTCAAAAAAGAAAGACCCCGCATTTGTCGGGGTCTTTCTTTATAATGCTTGTATGATTTTATGTTTTTATGATTAAATGATTGTATGATTCATTTTGACTTCATCACCATTTTTCCGGAAATCATCCGGCCCTATTTTGAGGAATCGCTTTTTAAGAAGGCGCGGGAAAAGAAACTGATAAAAATCCGGGTTCATAATTTGCGCGATTTTGCGCCGGATAAGCACCGCACCGTTGATGACAAGCCGTTTGGTGGCGGTTTTGGCATGGTGATGAAAGTTGATGTCTGGTACAAAGCGATTGCCAAAATTGCGAAACTGAAAATCGCCGGCAAAAAACTGAAACCGGCAAACAAGGACACGGCCGTAATTATGCTCACGCCGCGGGGGAAAATGTTTAATCAAAAGATGGCCTCAAGGCTGGCGAAATTCCGGCAGATCGTTTTTGTCTGCGGCCGCTACGAGGGTGTGGATGAACGGGTGGCCAAAAATATCGCCACGCACCAAATTTCGGTCGGCGACTATGATCTGATGGGCGGAGAACTGCCGGCGATGGCGGTTGCCGAAGCCGCGGCGCGCTTGATCCCCGGCGTGATCGGCAAGCCGGAATTTTTAAAAGAAAGAAACGGTAAAGACGGCTTTTTTGAATCCGCACAATATACCCGTCCGGAAATTTATTCGCCGGCCAAGGGAATCAATTGGAAAACTCCCAAAGAATTGCTTTCCGGCGACCCCAAAAAAATCAGCGCCTGGCGCCAAAAACACGGCAAAACCATCGGCTGATTTGCCAAGAGTCAAAAATCTCCAGGGGTTGAACCCCTGTAAATTTATCAGTATCAGGGGTTCAACCCCTGATAGCTGTTCCAATCTTGCGGAGAGGGGCAAAGTGCGATATTATTTCATATCATAAAGCAAAATAATCAATTGCCGAAAGCCAATAACTTTTGGCAAAATCATATGGCGGAAACAATAGGTGAGCAGCCGACAAATTTATCCGAAAAAGAAACAAAAATTATGGCGTTGTTGGATGAAATAGAGACCAATGCAAAAAGCTTGTCCCAAATAGAAAAAAACAGAGCCGAAGAAATGTTTGATGATTTAAAGTTTGACAACGAGGACAATGTGGCGGGTTGGCCGGAAGAACTAAAAGAACGCTATGGAGAAGTTGAAAAGATAATCGGAGATTTGGAAGAGAATGATCGGATCAACCAAAAAGAAGCAATGGGAGAAGCCGCGGCTTGATTTTGAGATAATACTGCAAGCAAAAAACAAAACTCCGCTACCGCAAATCTTTCGCCAGCGGAGTTTTTGATTAAAAATCATCTCCATACTTTCAAAAGAGTCTGACCCTTTTGGGGAATCATTGATTTTAATCGTTTTTATGCGGTTGCTTCCTGCAGGGCGGTTTGGAATTTTTCAATATCCTCGGTTTTGTTTTTGAACATTCCGATCTCCGAGATCGGCTTTGTTTGTTCCTTGACGGAAGCGGCCAGCTTCTTCAGCAATTCTTTTTCAAGTTCCGAAAACTCTTCCTCCGAAAGATTGAAGTCATTTATCGCGTCATTTAATTCTTTTTCTTCCAGTGCCAGATAAAAAAGCGGAATGTGGTGATTGCTTTGCTTGGTGGTTTTTGCTCCGGCGGCGCCAATGCCATATTTTAAAAAGGCGCCGCTCCGGGTATTGCGCGCGGCAACTTTGCCTTCTTTTTCCGTCTTGCCGTTTTTGGCTACCACCTCGTCAAACGCACCCACGACCGCGCCCGTTTCTTTTTCCACGATCACATTGTCAATGCCATTGTTACAATCGTCAAACGGCGACGATCTCAAAACAAAGAAATTTTTTCCGATTGCCTTGTGGAAAAGCGCGGTCTTGAACATTTCCATTTTTTCTCCGTTGGTTCTCTTTCTTTGTTTTCCTTCTTTATTCGGCTTTTCTTTTTGCCATTTTTTTTCTCTTTGCTTGATTTCATACATATCCTTTTTGACTTGTTGGCCGTAAAGCGGTTCGTATGCTTCCATATCTATGCGGCAAAAATCATCAACATCAATGTCGCTTTCTCTTAGCTCCGCGGCGATTTCTTTGAGGCGTTCTTCCAGCGCCTCTTCGCCGCGCTCGGCGCGATTCTCAAAATTTGAAAATTTTTCCATAATTTTTTGGATTAACCGGATAAATTAGTCAATGATAACAATTTTACGGGAGAAGCGGAATAGAGGGTTGGCGATGCGATTTGGATTTTTGGGGCGAGGGGGGTAAAATGAAACAATGGAAGAATTTGCAAACAACGATTTCTGGCGTCTTCTTGATGAAAGCTATTACGGCATGGCGCGCGCCGCCGCGCCGCTGGAGAAAACTGGCGCCTTGCCGGCATTTTTGCCGTGGGCGGTTCTGGGCGTTGTCCTGCTGGCGGGATTGCTGGCGGGCGCGTGGTTTGTTTTCAAAAAGCGAAATCGGGAAAAGTTCCGCCTGTCAATGGAGATGATCCTGCTGTCGGTGCGGATTCCGCCCAAAAACGCCGAAGAGATCCAGCAATCCGGACGGCAGGAAAAAGATTGGATCCGCGTGATGGAGGATTTCTATGCCAATTTGGTGTCGCTGGCACCGCGCGGTTTTTGGGCGCCCAAGCCGTGGGTGGCGCTGGAGGTTGCCAAAGTGAAAGGGGAAATCTGTTTTTACGCCGCCGCACCCCGCCGCTATATCAGTTTTTTGGAAAAACGGATCAACAGCATCTATCCGGACGCGCAGATTGAAAAAAGCAATGATTTCAACATTTTCGGCCCCAAGGAATCGGTTTTTTGCGGTTTTGCCAAAACCATTCGGCCGGTATTTTTGCCGTTGAAAACCTATGAATCCATCGGCACCGATCCGCTCTCGGCGATCACCAACACGCTTACCAAACTGGAAGAAAACGAGGAGGCGGCGGTGCAAATTATTTTACAAAATGTTTCCGAAATGTGGCGCGTCCGCGGGCGCGAGATTTTGGACAAGATAAAAAAAGGCAAAAAGTTTTCTGCGGCAATGGAAGAAACCGGCCTGATGGGCGCGGCCCGCGGCGGCGCCAAGGAAAACGAATCCCCCTCGTTTATGGGAAATCAGGGCGATGAAGAGCTGGTCAAGGCCATGGAAAGCAAGCTCAACAAGCGCAATCTGGCGGCCAATATCCGCATTGTTGTTTCCATTAAAGACGAATTCCGCAGCGAACAGATATTTGACCAGCTGGCCGGGTCGCTGGACCAGTTTTCTTCTCCGGGATTGAACGGGTTCCGGGTGGTGAAGAAGAAAGGCAAGTCCGCCGCCGTAATTTTAAACGATTACATTTTCCGCAATTTCAATCCCGCCGGCAAATCAATCTTGAGCGCCGAGGAATTGGCCGGTATCTTTCATTTTCCCACGCCCTATCTGAAAACTCCCAATATCAAAACGATCAATGCCAAAACCGCGCCGCCGCCGGCAAACTTGTTGCGCGAAGGCCTGCTTTTGGGATTTAACCAATATCGCGGAACAAAAACGGATGTTTATCTGGGTTCCGACGATCGCCGCCGCCATTTGTATGTCATCGGACAAACCGGCACCGGCAAATCCGCGTTTTTGTCCAACCTGATTGAGCAGGATATAATCGCCGGGCGCGGCGTGGGGATTTTGGATCCGCACGGCGATCTGATTGACGACATTATGGGCAAAATTCCCAACAACCGCGTGGATGACGTGGTGGTGTTTGATCCTTCAAGCCGGGAATATTCCATCGGCCTCAATATGCTGGAATATGATCCCGAATTTCCCGAACAGAAAACTTTCATTGTCAACGAGTTTATGAAGATCTTTGACAAACTCTATGATCTGAAAGCCACCGGCGGGCCGATGTTTGAGCAATATGCGCGCAACGCCCTGCAATTGCTGATGGACGACCCCAAAGAAACCTACACGCTGATGGAGGTACCCAAGGTTTTGGCCGATAAGGAATTTCGCCATTATCTATTGTCCAAATGCCGCAATATTATGGTGAAGGAATTTTGGGAAAAGCAAGCCGAAGCCGCGGGCGGGGAAGCGTCGCTGAAAAATATGGTGCCCTACATCACTTCCAAATTTGACACGTTTATTTCCAATGATTATATGCGTCCCATCATCGGACAGGTTAAAAGCACCTTTAAATTCCGCGAAATTTTGGACCAGAAAAAGATATTTTTGGTCAATTTAAGCAAGGGGCGCTTGGGCGAGATCAACAGTTCGCTTTTGGGATTGATCATCACCGGCAAGATCACCATCGCCGCGTTCTCCAGAGTGGATATTCCCGAGAGCGAACGCCGCGATTTCCATCTTTATATTGATGAGTTCCAAAATTTTGCCACCGATACCATCTCCACCATTTTGTCCGAAGCGCGGAAATACAAGCTGTGCCTCACCGTTTCCCATCAATTTATCGGCCAGCTGGAAGACAAGATCCGCGACAGCGTCTTCGGCAATGTGGGAACGATTTCGTCTTTCCGGGTCGGCGCGGAGGATTCGGAGTTTTTGGCCAAGCAATTCGCGCCGGTTTTCAACGCGCAGGACTTGAGCCGTCTTGAAAATTATAACGCTTATGTAAGAATATTGATTAACGGCCAGGTGTCGTTGCCGTTTAACATCAAGACCTATCCGCCGTCTCGTTCCAACCGGTCCCGGTCGGCGGATATCCGCGAATATTATCTGGTCAAGGAAGGCCGTCCGCGCGAGATGGTGGAGCGCGAAATTGAAGCGCGCCGCCGCCAAATGGGCGCGCCCGCCGGGAAGAATGCCGATAATTGATAAAAATTATGCCGGATCAAAAAATACCGTCGCCGGAAATGCCGCCGGTCAAAGAGACGGAAAAATTGGAAAAGGAAGTGAAGTTTGAAAGGGATAATGAGGGATTGGCGGTGATTGAGCCGGGGCGCAAAACCGCCGAAGCTTTGCGCGCGCAGGTGGAAGAATCTTTTCCCGAAGTTTCGGAAAAAGAGCCGGATAAAGAAATCATTGAGAAGGACATTGAGGAAAGGATAGAGATCATTGTCAATAATTTTGTGAAATCAGCCGTAGCGGCCGAATTTGACGAGGAAAAAGTCAATCAAATTATGGATAGGGCGAAGATGTATATTGCCAAAGGCTATCCCCAAATCGCCGACGAGGTTCACGATCGCATTTTGGAGGCGAAAAACAGGGGGATGCATTGATTTTTAATTTTTAGCATAAGCGTTGCGGGGTGAGCCTCTGCAACGCTTTTTGTAAGCACTCGCTGGGTTCAAAATTCGGATTCTCTGGGAAAGGTCTAACCCTCGCGTGGACGCGAGGGTTAGACCTTTAAAATCCAAATACCCGGTGAGCAGTTACGTCTTTGTTGTGTCATTTTTTGTTGTGTTCAAAACGGAAAAAATGGGGTAGAATGGAGCAATACATTTAAGTGCGTGCGCGATAAACATAGAATCATATGAAATTCAATAAAAAGTTTTGGATAATTGCGATTGCGGCCGCGGCCGCCGGGCTTTTGCTGTGGAGCATATTCAAACCCAAGGAGGCGGCCTACAAGACCGAGTCGGCCGTCATCGGATCAATCACGCAGGAGGTGACCGAAACGGGGAGCGTGAGAAAGGGAGAGGCGATCAATCTGAATTTCAAGAACAGCGGCATCATTGAGAAAATCAGCGTGTCTCGGGGGGAAGAGGTGTCCGCGGGACAAGTGCTGGCGGAACTGGACAATCGCCAGGCGCAAATTCAAATGACACAGGCGAAAGCGAGTTACGAAGCGACGCTTTTCCAATTGGAAAAATTGAAACGGGGCGCCGGCGGCGAAGATGTTGCCATTATTGAAAGCCAAGTTCTTGCCGCCCGCGGCGCGCTGGACGCCGCCCGCCGGGCGCAGGAAGACGCGCGTGCGGTTGCCGATCAGGGGTTGAGCGCCGTTTATAAAACGGCGGCCGATTCGCTGGCATCGGCTTATATTCGGGCCTATAACGCCTACAATTTTTCCGATCTTCTCCAGCGCGAATATTTTTCGCCGCGCGATGAAGATTCCATTGCGGTTTGGGAGATGTTGCAAAAAATGAAACTGGCGGTTGACAAGATTAAAATTTATTCGCAAACCGCGCAAGCGGACGGCAAAGACGCCGGTTTGGACGCGGATTTTGCTGCGGCCAAGACCGAATTGGCCGCGGTTGAGGCGCGTTTGCGCGAAATTCGCGTGATGTGCGAAAAGATTCCCTGGCGCGATGCCGTAAGTCTGACCCATAAGGAGAATTTGGATTTGCACATTGGCTATGTTTCGGCCGCGCGCGTGGCGTTCCATTCCGCGATGGAAGGCGTGGCGTCGCAAAAGGCCGCCGGTGATCTGGCGGTGAATTCCGCGGCGGCCGCGTTGGAAAGCGCGCAGGCGGCGGAAAAGACCGCCGGCGAGCAATACGCAAAAGTTTTGGCGCCGCCGCGCACGGAAGATGTGGGAATGCTGGAGGCCCAGGCCGCGCAGGCGCAGGCGCAGATCGCTTTACTGCAACTGCAAATTGACGACGGCAAGCTGGTCGCGCCGGCGGACGGCCAGATCGCGGAGATCAACGGACGCGCCGGAGAAATGGTATCGCCGTTGGCTGCCAGCCCGTTGATGGTGCTTTTTCCCGCCGATCCTTATCAGATCGTCATTGACATATATGAAGAGGATGCGGTCAAGATCAATATCGGCGATTTATGCAAAATTTCCGTGGCCGCGCTGGGCGACCAAATTTTTTCCGGGCGCGTGGCGTTCATTTCTCCGGCGGCCAAAATTGTGAATGGGGTGGTCTATTATGAAACCAAAATCGCTTTTGACCAATCTCCCGAAGGATTGATGCCGGAAATGACCGCAGATGTGGAGATCATCACCGCTCAAAAGGAAAACGCTTTGCTGGTTTCCGAGGCTACGTTGCGCAAGCGGGAGGATGGCTGGAAAGTGGAAATCGTCAAGGATGGCGCATCGCGGGAGGTCGGCGTTCAGATCGGCATCCGCGCCAAAGGCATCGCCGAAATCATCTCGGGCATCGCCGAAGGCGACTCGGTGATCATCCCATAGCGGTGGTTGACGGGAGAAATAACCCTGCCAAATTTAACAAATTGTTCAAAATAACCCGGCTATTTTTTCATTATGTCAACACTGATCAAATTGGAAGAGGTTTGGAAAATTTATCATCTGGGAAAAACCGAAGTGAACTCTCTGCGGGGGGTGAATCTGGAGATTGAATCCGGCGGTTTTGTCACGATTATGGGGCCGTCGGGGTCGGGTAAATCCACATTATTGAATATGATCGGGCTTTTGGACATTCCCACCAAAGGAAGACTGCTGTTAAAGAATCACGATGTGGCCAGAATGAATGAAAGCGAGCTGGCGCTCCTGCGCGGCAAAACCATCGGTTTCGTGTTCCAGGAATTTAATCTTTTGAGCCACTTGCGCGCCTGGGAGAATGTGGAATTGCCGATGATCTTTCAAGGTATCGCCCGGCAAACCCGCCGGCGCCGCGCCGAAGAACTGCTGGAAATGGTCGGGTTGGGAAATCGCGCGCATCACCAGTTGGCCGAACTCTCCGGCGGCGAGCGGCAGAGAGTGGCGATTGCCCGCGCGTTCGTTAACGATCCCGAATTGGTGATCGCCGACGAACCGACCGGCAATTTGGATTCAACCAGCGGCAAAAAAATAATGGAGATTCTGTGCGAATTCCATGAAAAGCGCGGCGGCACCCTGCTGATCGTGACCCATGATTTTGCGATTGGCGGCTACGGCCACACACAAGTTTTTCTCAAAGATGGCCAAATTGTTTCCAGAAGCGAAGCCTTCGGCAACAAATAAGGCGCAAAATTGGAAATTTGTCAATTATTCAACACCCTTAAATCATGAGCAATAATTTTTCGGAGTATTTCAAAATTGCGGCCAGGAATCTAAAAATGCGGTCATTGAGAAGCTGGCTCACGGTTTTGGGCATTATCATCGGCGTGTTTTTGATCATCAGCTTGTTGTCGCTTTCCGAGGGCATTAAAGACACCATCAACCGCCAAATGATGTCTTTGGGCGGCAATATGATCTTTGTGATGCCCGGGGACGACAGCAATCCGCTGGCGGGGATGATGTTTGGCGGCGATAAATTGGAAGCCCGGGATTTGGACGCGATCCGGCGCACCGAGGGCGTCAAAACCGTGCTGGGGGCTTCCTATCAGTCAATCAATGTCCGTTACAACACCGAAAACAAGGCATTGACGGTGGAGGGGTTTCCGCTGGTTGAAGGCGCCGACGTTTTGCGGAAGTTCCAGGGATGGAGCTTGTCTTCCGGACGATGGCCGTCGGCCAGTCGGCGCGAGGTGGTGGTGGGGATGCAATTCGGCCGCGATATTTTCAACGCGCCGGTCCAGCCCGGCGATCAATTGATTATCAAAGGGAAAAAATATACGGTTGCCGGCATTCTGAATTCTTTGGGGGCAAAGGATGACGACAGCGCGATCTTTATGGACATCGCCGAATTTCAGGATCTCACCGGCCAACAGCGGGGCACGGCGCAAATCGCGATGGTGCAAATTGACGAAACCATGGATCCGAATTTGATCGCGGAAAAGATCAAAGACAGCCTGCGCCGCGTCCAGCGGCGTGCCTACGGGTCCGACGATCTTCATTTTGCGGTGATCACCGCCGAAAAAGTCAACGATATCGTCGGCGGCGTGATGGCGGTGATCCAGTTCGCGATTTTGGCGTTTGCCGGTATCGCCATTCTGGTCGGCGGCATCGGCATCACCAACACAATGTACACTTCGGTGCGCGAACGGACGCGCGAGATCGGCATTATGAAAGCCATTGGCGCCACCAATGGCGCGATAATGTCAATCTTTCTGTTTGAGGCCAGCATCATCGGTTTTGGCGGCGGCATCGGCGGCACGGTTTTGGGGCTGGGGCTGGCGGCGATAATACAAGCCTACGGGCAGGTGCATCCGTTGTTCTATTTCACCGCCTCGTTTTCGCCGTGGATCGTCATTTTCGGCCTGGGATTTTCGTTTTTTGTGGGTTGTCTTTCGGGGATTTTGCCGGCGCGCCAGGCGGCCAAGCTTCGCCCCATTGAAGCGCTGAGGAAATACGAATGATAAAAATTAAAATCTTAAAATGAAAAAGTAAGTTTTTGAATATTTGCGCGACTATTTATTGGATTCTCTGGGAAAGATTAACCCTTGCGTCCTCGCGATGGTTAAACCTTAAAATGCAAATCCCCGGTGAGCGGTTATCTCTTTGCGCTTGCGCTGGCGGATTTTTTTTCGTAAAATGGTATTGTTTGGTTTTTAAATTTTAAAAAAATAATGGCGGTGCCGCTTCCCGAAAAAAAGAAAAAAAGAAAGGCGCACAAAGAACCGGTAAGTTCCCGGCTGGCAGTTTTGATTCTGGCTTTTTTTTCTTTCGGACTTGTCTGTTATTTGGCGGCAAGCTATCGCCAGCCTTCAATTCCCCTGCAGGTCATCGGCGGCGTTCCGGGAGCGTCCATTACCGCGGAGGGGGAGGGTGCCGGCGAAATGAAGTCGGGCGGATTGGAAAAATTTTCATCGCAAGACGATTTCAAAAGTTATCTTGATTCCGGCCGCCGTGCCGCCGCCGCGGGACCGTTTGAAAGCGAGAAGGCGGCGTTGGCCGCCAAGGATGAGGAATCTGCCAAGGCCAAGCCGGCCGGCAAAGTTTTTGCGCCGGCGGTTTCGGAAATCGCGTCCGCCGCCGCGGAAAAATTTTTCTCACTGGGCGAAGCGTCCGCAAAAAGCGCCGGCGACATCATCCGGCTGGACGAAGGGAAACTTTATTTTTCACCGAATAATCAATTCTATTGGCCGGAATCCGCCGCCGCTTCGCGCCCGGCGGGCGAAACCAAAATTTTTGAAACGCGCCAAAACGGCGGAATGAAACAAATCGGCGTGATTCCGCAAGACGGAAATTTTCTGGTTTTGGACGGATCACTGGCGGTGTTTTTGAACAATTCATTGGCAGTTTACGATCTTTCTTTTGCGGATTCTCCGCTGGAAATTTGGCAGGGGCGGTTAAACGGAGGCAGCCGGATTATCGCCTCCGAATTTGCCGCCGGCAAGCTCTATTTGGCGGTGGAGACCGAGATTGATCCGGCCAATCCCTGTCCGATCAAGCCCTTGGTGATCGGCGAAACCCCGGTGTCAGTGGAATGCGCGTCAATTCACCGCCCGGCCGCACCGCTGGCCGCGGATTCGGTCTTCACGATCTTTGAGATGAACCCGCGATCGGGGACGGTGGTGCGCGATTTTTCCGTGGTTGCGCCCAAAGACGGTTTTTCAATGATCTTGGAAAGCGGCACGGCGTGGATCGCGTGGAACGAAGAACAGGATCACATTGATTTTTTTGCGGATTTTTTGAATACCAAGTGCCGGGGGCTTTTGCCCAATTACATCGCGGAAAAAACACGGTCAACGGCGGATTGTGAAATTTCGCGGGCGGGAAAAGAGTTTGAAACGCGCCGCTTGCTGGCCGGCTGGTTTGATTCTTTGGCGCAAGACGAGAAAGAACGGATTGCGGGCGAGGTTTCTTTGCGTCTGGCAGACTATCTGCGGGATCAAACCAAATATTTTGAGCGCACGGGAATTGCCAAGATCAATTTGGAAACTTTCGCGCCGGAAGCGCAAACCGCGGTTGCGGGGCGCTTGCCGGAGGGCGGGTTCGTTCCCGCCGCCGGAGAGTTGCGCGCGGTAACGGTTTCGGGATTCGGCGCGGCGCAAAAAATGGAATGGCTGGTTTCCGGAAACATTGCCGGCCAAGAAAACGAAAGAGCGCAAAACAACATTTATTTGCTGGATAAAAATTTGAAAACGGTTGCCGAAGCGAGAAATTTGGACATTCCCGCAGGAATCTGTGCCCTTCGTTTTTCCGGCAATGCCGCCTACGCGCGAGTCTGCCGCGCCGGCGAGCCGCTCTATGCGCTGAGCTTTAATCCGCAGGCCGCGGGATTGGCGGGGAAATTCTCTTTGCCCGCCGAAGATGCCTATTTTTATCCGTTAAACGAAATTTCGGCCATCGCCGTCTATCCGAATGCCCGCAAGATCAAGGTGGCGCTGTTTGATTCTTCCCTGCCCGGACGGATTGAAAAAATTCATGAATACGCACTCAACGATTATTGGGCGGATTTTGAAGCCAATATCGCCGCGTTTGCCCATGATCCCGAAAACAAGCGGCTCTTCTTGCCCGGCGCCCGCGGCGGAAACATTCTGTCATACGCCGGCGGCGAGATCGCGCTGGCGGAAAGCGCCGGCGAAATCGCGCCCGCCCGCGCGTTCTTTGAAAATGGCGATCTTTACATCGCCGGGGATGCGGGGATTGAAGTTTTCGGCGGCACGGACTTTGAAAAAATAAATTCGGTTGAATTTTGATATAATGGAAATTTTGGAAATTTTAAAACAAATTCCGGCGGCATTCTATCTTTCATCGGCGCTCCTGCCCGCCGCGGTTTGGGGATTTTTTGCGGTTTCCAAGCCCAAAAAAACGATTTCGGCCCAAAGTGCCGATCCGGCCGAACAGTTGAAAGCCAAGAAAGTCAATCTCAAAAAAGAGATTCGGTCGGGATTGCTTTTGGGAACGGCGATTGCCGCGGGGCTGGGATTGTTCATTTCGTTGGGCATCGTCATCGGCGATTACAAGAACGACCGGGGAATATTTGCCGCGGTATTGCCGCCGCTTTCTCTGCCGCCCGCGCCGGAGGCGATTTTACCGCCCGCGCCGGAGGCGGAATGACGGGGCGGCAAAGTCAATTAAATCAAACCTTTGGTGGAGTAGCGGTATTTGATATCGCTAAAATTTAGCGATATCAAATACCGCTACGATATACCGCTACGATTACCGCTAAAAAAATTAAAAATCAATCTATGAAAATCGAGAGAGAGTCAATAGACAAAGAAACTTTTTTCACGGAATACAAAGGAGTGTTTGTCGCCATCGCCGCCGCGGCGGTTTTGGGGTTGATCTTTTTGGTCAACTTCCTTTTTTCTTCAAGAAAAATTTCCCTGCCGCCCGGTGAGCTTTCTTTGACTGCCGGCCAATCCTATGAAATTGAATGGTCGTCTTCAAACGTTGATCGCGTGGGAATCGTGCTGTTTGGCGGAGAACAGCCGCAATGGATTGCTTATAATTATCCGGCGGGCGCGCAAAAATTTGTCTGGCAATCCGATCCCTACCAGCCCGCCGGCACCCAATATCGGTTCGCGGTGTTTGAATATCCGTGGAAGAAAGGCAATGCCATCGCCTACAGTCCGGCGATGGTCACAATTTTGGGGCAAAAATATATTTCCTGCGACAGTTATTCGGTGGAGCAAAACTGGCCGTATTTGCCGTCAAAGCACGCCGGGCTTTTGCGGGCGTTTATCACGCAAAGCACCTATTCGGGCGATTTGGGCGGGTTGTCGGGCGCGGATGAAAAATGCAATCAAGAGGCGCAAAAAGCGGGCTATGAAGGGAATTACATCGCGCTTTTGGGGGCCGACGATGTCTCCGCGCGGGAGCGGGTGCAAAAAGACGGAATTTTTGCGGAAGCCGGCGCGGTCGGACAGGCGGCGGCGGGGGAGGCTTGCCATCGCTATTTGGCGCAAAACATCCAAAAATTGCTGGAGAAGGCCAATCTTTCCCGCGAGGCGGCGCAAATCCAGTTTTCCGGTTCGTTTGGCCAGAGTTTTGGCAATTTATGGCTGGGGAGAATGGCGCCGGCGATTGAAAAAAAATGCCTGTCGCTGGGGGTTGACCGCGAAGGGGAAATGATGTTTTCCAACAGCTACACTTGCCAGGACTGGACGGTGGGCAAACGCGCGATCTCGGGCGTGGCCGACGCCAATCTTACGCGATGTTATGATCTGCAAGGCAAAAATCTGGTGGCAAAATATTACGGCGCGGCGGCAATCGCTTTGGGAGAACAGGGCGGCTATGCCCTCGGCGCCGCTTCTTGCGACACCAAACGCCGCCTGCTGTGCGTGGAGCAATAAAATTTAAAATTTAAGTTTTTACTTTTTCATTCTCAGTTTTTAATTTGTAAATGTTGACAATTTCTCAAACTTTGATATATTTGAAGCATTCCGCAGACAGCGGGCCGATCAATGATAAATGATCAATGATCAATAAGCCCCGCCGAGGAAAATCAATTGTTGATTTTTCGTTTAAAGTCGAGTCTGCGCAAGCGGATTTTTTGTTTACAAAAAAGATGCCGATTACAAAACAAAAAAAGCAAGAGATCATCAAGGAATTGGCCGACAAATTGGATCGCCAGAAGGCGGCGGTGTTTGCCGATTTTTCCGGCTTGAAAGTCAAGGATTTGACGGATCTCAAAAACAAATTGCGCCAAAAAGGCGCGGAATTCAAGGTCGCCAAAAAAACCTTGATGAATTTGGCGTTGAAACAAAAAGGCATTGATGCCGATACCAAAGCGATGGCGGGGGAAATCGCCATGGCGATGGGTTATGATGACGAAGTGTCGGCGGCAAAAGAATTGCAGGAATTTTCCAAAACCAACCCAAATCTCAAAATTTTGGGAGGTTTGCTGGAAAACAAATTGATTGATGCGGCGCAAGTGTTATCGCTGGCGCAACTGCCGTCCAAATTGGAACTGCTGGCGCAATTGACCGGCAGTCTGGCCGCGCCGTCAAGGAATTTTGTCGGCGTTCTGCAAGGCAATCTGCGCGGCCTGGTGCAGGCGTTGTCGCAAATTCAAAAGTCAAAAGCATAAAATTAAAAATCAATTTAAAATTTTAAATTTGAAATTTTTAAACAATTTTTAATTATTGAATTTTAAAATTTTAAAATTGTTTGGAAATTAAAAATTAAAAACTAAAAATTTTATGGACGAAAAAAAAGAAGTCCAGGTGCCCGCGAAATTTGCGGACTTGGTGAAAAAAATTGAAGAAATGTCGGTGCTGGATCTGGCCGAATTGGTCAAAATCCTGGAAGAAAAATTCGGCGTGAGCGCCGCGGCTCCGATGATGATGGCGGCGCCTGCGGCCGGCGGTGCGAATGGTGCGCCCGCGGCCGAAGAGCAGTCTTCGTTCACGGTCGTTTTGGCCGCTCCCGGCGACAAGAAGATTGAAGTGATCAAAGCGGTGAAGGAAATCACCCAAAAGGGATTGAAGGAGGCCAAAGATTTGGTGGACGCCTCCGCGTCCGCGCCGCAAGTGATCAAGGAAGCGGTGGAAAAGAAGGAAGCCGACGAATTGAAGGCCAAATTGGAAGCGGCGGGCGCGAAAGTGGAATTAAAGTAGGACACAAGATAGGACACTATCGCAAAAAAGGGCATTTTTGCCCTTTTTTGTTT